>USKH01000097.1 GCA_900555125.1 uncultured Clostridium sp. | reverse complement strand
GATAATCGTAATAAAAAACAAAAATCAAGGAGAAGAAAATTTATGAAAAAATTGATTTCGGTAGCGGTTGCGCTTATGTTGGCTGTAATGTCTTGTTTTTCTTTTGCCGCATGTGCAGGTAACAACGACGAAAATACGCTTAAGATCGGAATAACCGATTATAAGCCCATGGACTACAAAGAGGAAGGTTCGGACGAATGGATAGGCTTTGACGCCGATCTTGCCAAAGAAGTATGTAAAATACTCGGTTATAAAGCCGAATTTGTGGAAATCGACTGGAACAGCAAAGTTATGGCAATCAACTCCAAGGAGATTGATGTGATATGGAACGGCATGACCATTACCGACGAGCTTAAAGAGTCGCTGCTCATTTCTCAGCCCTACCTCGAAAACAAACAGGTCATCGTTTGTCAGAAGGGCGAAGCCGAAAAATACTTGGCGAAAGAAGATTTGCTTAAAGCCGGCACCATTCTCGTAGAAGCCGGTTCTGCGGGCGAAAACACCGTTAAAGCAATTGCGGGTGCCGAAGCGAAAATGCTGGGCGCAAGCGCACAAAAGGATACTCTGCTGGAAGTAAAAACTTCCGCTTCCAAAATAGCCGTCATAGATAAGCTTCTTGCGCAGGTAGCCGTGGGCGAAGGCACTTCATTTTCCGACCTTACGATGGTGGACGTCGGCTTCGAGAACGAACAGTTCGGTATCGGCTTCAGAAAGAACGACTCCGCGCTTATGGAAAAGGTAGAAAACGCAATCGCGCAGCTTAAAGAAAACGGAACGTATGCGCGTTTGCAGAGCAAATATTTCGGTTAATTTATATGAATTTCTGGACGGTAACAAAAAATTTATTACAAGGTTTTTCGATAACGTGCGAGCTGTTCGCATTCACTCTGGTCCTGGCGCTTCCGCTGGGACTTGTAGTCGCTTTTGGGGCGCGCAGTCGTTTTAAGCCGCTTTGCGCCGTAGTCCGCACGATTATATGGATAATTCGCGGAACGCCGCTCATGTTGCAGGTAATTGCCATATATTACGGACCAGCGCTGTTGTTCGGCTGGGGGCTTTTGCCGCGTTTCGTGGCGGTTTTGGTTGCATTCGTAATAAACTACGCGTGCTATTTTGCCGAAATATTCCGCGCCGGAATAGAGTCGGTTTCCGCAGGTCAGTACGAAGCGGGTAAAGTTTTGGGGCTTACGCGCTGCCAGACATTTTTCAAGGTAATCTTGTTGCAGGTAATCAAGCGCATAGTGCCGCCAATGGGTAACGAAATAATAACTCTCGTAAAGGACACCTCGCTTGCCCGGGTAGTTATGGTTGCCGAAATATTAAAGGTGGCGCAGGACTATTCGGCAAAAGGCTTAATCTGGCCGCTGTTTTATACCGGCGTGTTTTACCTGATTTTCGTGGGCGCGCTGACATTGATTATCGGCTTTGTCGAGAAAAAACTCAACTATTTCAAGGTGTGATATGGCGTATCTCGAAGTTAAAAATTTCAATAAATCGTTCGACGGCACAAAAGTACTCAAAGACGTGTGCTTTTCAATGGAAAAAGGCGAAGTTCTGTCGGTAATCGGCTCGTCGGGAAGCGGCAAAACCACGGCGCTTCGGTGCTTAGTGGGTTTGGAAACGCCCGACTCCGGCGAAGCGTTTGTAGACGGCAAGCGCATTATTCCGCGAGATAAAAACACCGTCGGCGACGAAATAGGAATGGTTTTTCAAAGCTTTAATCTCTTTCCGCAGTACACCGTGCTGAAAAACATCACGCTTGCAATGGACGTTCGCTCCGAAAAATTGCTGAAAAAACAAAAACCCGGCTTTTCCGAACGTAGCCGCTTGCTAAAAGAAGCCAAAGCCGCCAACTTAAAACAGGCTCTTATATTGCTCGAAAGGGTGGGACTTAGCGACAAAGCAGCCTCGTACCCCTGGCAGCTGTCCGGCGGACAAAGCCAGCGCGTCGCCATAGCCCGAGCCCTTGCGCTTCAACCGTCCATTCTGTGCTTCGACGAACCGACCAGCGCGCTCGATCCTCTTCTGACGAGGGAAGTGCTGGAAGTCATCCGCTCGCTTAAAAGCAAGGATATGACCATGCTTATCGTCACGCACGAAATGAATTTTGCCCGTTCGGTAAGCGATAAAGTCGCATTTATGTCGGATGGAATTATCTCGTGTATAGGCACGCCCGACTATGTTTTCGGCGAAGACGCGCCCGACAACGTAAAGTCTTTCATTGCCGGTACCCGTCGGGATGACACAAACTAAATTCTTTGTCTGATTGACCTTTTAATGCTTAAAAAAAGACTTTGGTATTACGCCGAGGTCTTTTTTATTATATACTTGACATATTAAAAACACTTTGGTATACTAATAATTGACTTATGCTAAAATTCTATAAATACAAAAGGAGTAGAGCAAAAATGAAGAAATCTGTAAAAATCTTGATAGTGTCTGTTGTAAGCACGCTGATGCTTGTTTCGGCACTCGCGCTCTCGGCATGTACGTGTAAGCACGAGTGGAGCGACTGGACTACGCTCACAGCCGCTACGTGCGAGACTGAAGGAGTTATGACTCGCTCGTGTAGTAAGTGCGGAAACATAGAGAACAAGAAAGTCGATGCACTCGGTCACGATTACGGCGAATGGACTGCGCTCACCGCCGCGACTTGTGAAACCGATGGAGTATTAACTCGCCGTTGTGCTACGTGCGGAAACACGGAAATCAAGAAAACCGATGCGCTCGGTCACGCAGAAGTAACCGACGAAGCAGTAGAAGCAACATGCACAAAAACGGGAAAAACCGAGGGGAAGCACTGCAGTCGTTGCGAAAAAATTCTCGTAAAACAAGAAGAAGTAAAAGCACTCGGTCACGTTGAGGTAGCCGATGAACCAGTAGAAGCAACATGCACGGCAACGGGTTTGACCGAAGGCAAGCATTGTTCTCGTTGCAATGAAGTACTCGTAAAACAAGAAGAAATAAAAGCACTCGGACATGATTTTGCGAACTACATATATAATAATGACGCAACTTGCCTGACCGACGGAACGAAAACCGCAAAGTGCAGTCGTTGCAACGCAACCGATACCGTAAAGGCAGAAAACACCGCAAAAGGACATGTTTACGGCGAATGGACCACGATCACCGCAGCGACGTGCTTGTTCCCGGACTGCCCGTAACAATGGGATTTGTCGCTCCCGAAGGAAAAGCAATAAAGAGTTATTCGCTTACCCGTGACGGAAAGGCGGTAGACCTGCGTATTTCAGGAACTTCGCTCGTGTTTACCCCCGCAACTTCCGGCAAATACGTCGCAACCGCAGAATTCACCGACGCAGGCGAATCTACGCTTAACCTCACCGTTAAACCCGTAGAACGTAAAGCGGGAGATAAGTACTATGCTCTGTACGATATGAACATCGATTACGGCAAGGTTCAGATTTCCGTACTCAACTTCTCCACCGCAAGAGAACAGACGTTCTATATGTCCCAGGCAACCGAAAGCTTTACCGTTGCAAGCGGCTATTGCAAGATCACCGTTTCGTACAATAACAATATTTATTCCGAATACGTGACCATTGACGCAGGCGCAACGCTCGACTATGCGGGATTTGTTTCCGACGCATATCTCGGAGGAAAGATCACCAACTCCACCGGCGAGCATTTGTCTTTCGATAAAGCAAATACAACCGCAACTGCAGGATCCAACTGGGCGCTTGTGGACGGCAGACGCGACACTATTCGCCTTACAAGTTATACGTACGCTTATCAGGACGGACTTGTAGGCAATAAATATTACATCGAAGGTACGTTTGACAGTACCGTTCAGCTTAACATCGGAACTAACTTTGCGGGACTTCTCGTAAGCCACGGTGCAAAAGATCTTTCGGGTGCAGGCGATCAGAAGTTTGAAGTAACCGTTATCGGAAGAGGTATTTTCGGTACCTATGTTCCGTCCAATTGGTCTCCCTCAAACATATTCTCTATCGGTAACTACGAAGACGCCGGCGCCGACTTCGATCCCACCGCTGTTCGTCTCGGCGTTCTGCGTGACGGAATCAACTACTACTTCTTTGTAAACGACGTATACGTTTCGACGTACACTCTGCCCCAGATCACCTTTGCGGAAAGCGGAGCGGGAGTGGTTGCAAACCTTGACGTTGACTTTACTATATCCAACTTCAACTACACCACTAACGAACAGTTCCTCACTGCTCTTAAAGCTACCGTTCCTCAGGAAAGCAAGAAGATTGACGTGTATCTGATTGCAGGTCAGTCCAACGCTTCCGGTTGCACCAACGTAGATCTGTACGGCGCAGCCGAAACAGATTCTCATTACCTTGCGGGCTACGACAATATCTACTACATGGGTAGCGCAGGCGCATATTACAATAACCGTAAAGACTTCGGTCTTGCTCGTGCCGGTCTTGGCGAGAACAACGGAAGAATGGGACCCGAACTCGGTATGGCAAAGGGCTTGTCCGCATACTACAACAGAGAAAGCGGCAAAAAAGCCGTTATGATTAAGTATGCAGTCGGCGGCACCAGCCTGCAAGACGCAATCGGCGGTCTTAACGCTTCCGACGGTAACTGGTGTCCTCCGTCCTGGTTCAATGATCATAACAAAGCAAGCGCAACTCTTTCCGGCGGACTGTACGATAAGTTCATGAAGGAATTCCAGCAGCGCTGGGCAGAACTTAAAGCTATGGGTTATGAACCCGAAGTTAAGGGTCTGTACTGGATGCAGGGCGAAGCGGATAAGGGTGCTCCGGACACATATGCCAAGATATTCAAGATGTTCGCTTCCGACTTCCGCAGCGATATAACAAAACTCAGCGGTCAGGATTGCAGCAAGATGCCCATCTTCATCGGCGAAATCGCAGAAACCAGCGGCGACGCTTCGAGCGGCACGGTAGCCATGAATAAGGCATTCATAAAAATGCAGAACGAAATGACCACCAACGGCAATGCTAAATACGTCGAGAACACCTATATCATCAAGTCCGGCAAGTTCCCGATCAACGCTCTTAACTCCAACGGACAGAGTTATGCCGTCGGTTCGGATTCTTGGCACTGGTCGTGGCAGGATGCTATCACCATCGGTAAACTGGTCGGCGAGAGCATTATCGCAAACGTGCTTAGCAAATAATTTAATAATACGCGCCCATGCCTTCGGGC
>USKH01000096.1 GCA_900555125.1 uncultured Clostridium sp. | reverse complement strand
AGTGGGCGGCGAAAAAAGAAAGGTTCCGCTGTATCATCCCGATAGAGCGGAATTTGTTAAAAACGGAAAGACAGAACGCGCGGAAAACGATTTTTTAGTCGGATTGTGCGATTTCGCTTTGGGCGGAAACTATCGATTCGGGGCAATCGTTCACCCGGCGATTTATGGAGGTTTAAATTGAAAATTATCGAATTTTTAAAAGCATGGTTTCAAGAATTTTTCCGTTTTTCTTTTATGCGGCGGAAAAAGACGGCAAAATCCGTATCAGACCCGGTGAAGATATACGGGCGAGGGGAGTCTGCCCGAACCGCTTTGCGAAAGCGAAGAAAAAGACGCTCTTACCAAACTTAAAAGCGGAGATTCGGCTATACGCGAAAAACTGATAGTGCACAACTTGCGCCTTGTCGTTTACATAGCCAAGAAATTCGACAACACCGGACTTGATCAGGATGATCTTATATCGGTGGGGACGATAGGGCTTATAAAGGCTGTCGGTAGCTTCGATCCGGATAAAAACATTAAACTTGCCACTTATGCTTCTCGTTGTATAGAGAACGAAATTCTGATGTATTTAAGGCGTATGGTTCGCATTAAAAGCGAAATTTCTCTTGACGAGCCGTTAAACGTAGACTACGAAGGAAATGAGCTTCTGATGAGCGACGTGCTCGGAACCGACCCGGACACCGTTTCCAAAAATCTCGAAACGTCAGTGGAAAAACAATTGTTGTGGCAGGCTCTCGAAAAACTGGATAAACGCGAACGCGAAATTATGAGCATGCGATTCGGCTTGTACGGAAGCGAAGAAAAAACGCAGAAGGAAGTAGCCGACTCGATAGGTATTTCGCAATCGTATATTTCCCGGCTGGAAAAGAAAATTATAGGAAGACTGAAAAAAGAGATTTCGAGATCGATTTAGTCGCCCGATCCCGTTTTCTTGTTTTATATTATAGAAAATTAAGCCGCAGATCTCTGAAAATGACAGGGTTATGCGGCTTTGCAATTTATTCGATATATTTTTTTAACGCTTTTTTAGCATTTTTTTCCAATCTTGAAACCTGAGCCTGCGATATGCCAATTTCGTCCGATACTTCAACCTGAGTTTTTCCCTGATAAAAGCGCATCATGAGTATGTTTTTTTCGCGTTCGTCAAGTTTTTTGATTGCGTCGCCCAACGTTACCGAGTTTAACCATTTTTCATCGTTGTTTTTCTTGTCGCTTATTTGTTCCATTATAAGAACTGTTTCGTTGCCGTCGTGATATACCGGGTCGAACAGCGATACGGGGTCGCTTATTGCGTCGAGAGCGTCTTTGGCGTCGGCTTCGGCAATGCCGAGTGCCGCGGCAACTTCACGAAGAGAAGCTTCTTTGCCGCTTTCCGCTTCTATTTGCTGTCGAGTGGAAATTACCTTATATGCCGTGTCGCGAAGCGATCTGCTGACGCGCACCGGCGAACTGTCGCGCATGTATCTTCGTATTTCGCCGATTATCATCGGTACCGCGTACGTCGAAAACCTTAGTGCCAGAGTAGTGTCGAAATTATCCATGGCTTTAATAAGCCCTATGGTGCCGACTTGAAACAAATCGTCTGCATTGTCTTTATTTGAGTAAAAACGCTGAATTACACTTAAAACCAACCTTAGGTTTGCCATAATAAACCTTTCGCGGGCTGCCTTCGAGCCGTTTCTTGCTTCATTGAGCAGTTTCATCTGTTGATCGTGACTTAATTTCGGAAGAGTCGAAGTATCTATTCCGCAAATATTTATCCTTGCCGACATTTATGCCTCCGTATCAAGTATTCTCGGAAAAGTGCATCGGAAATATACGTTTTTCACAAAAATTTTTACACCGGATGCACTTTACCCGCATATATGTAGTTGAGGTATAATATGAATAAAACGACGAACGAATTGACCTATTCGGAAATCAGAAGCAAATGCGTTGTTGACGCCGGCAACGGCAAAAATCTCGGGCATGTATGCGACATGGTGTTTACGTCGGATTTTAAAGGCATTGTCGGAGTAATCGCGCCGTTCGGCAAAAAAGGCATGTTCGGTAAAAGTCAGGACGTTTTTATCCCTATCGGATGCATCGACAGCATAGGAGAGGACGTTATTATCGTCAATATCGGACAGCTGAGAGAAACTGCGGAGGGCAATAAAGTGGCAAGTTGCGCTCCGCCGCCCAAACCGAAGGATATCCCGCCCGCCGGTTGCAGTGCCGATTTATCGCAATGCGAAGGTGAACCCGCATGTGATCACAGATGCGACAAATGTATGCTGTTCGATTGTCGGTTTCGTTGGAAAGGGAAAGCCTTTTAATAGTCAATAGCGTTGACAAAATACCGCAATATGTGGTATAATAGTAAAAAATCATCGCTATGCGAGGTAAAACGACATGAAATGCATGTATTGCGGATTTCTTGAAAGTAAGGTCATAGATTCAAGACTGTCGGCGGACGGAAGCACTATTCGTCGCAGGCGCGAATGTCTGAATTGCGGAAAAAGATTCACGACCTATGAAGTGGTGGAACACACGCCCATACTGGTCATAAAAAACGACGGAACGCGTGAGCCTTTTGATGCAAACAAAATCAAAAACGGCATAATCAAGTCGTGCGAAAAACGACCGGTGGCAATGAAAGATATCGACGCTCTCGTATCCGATATCGAGAAAAAGGCGTATAATACGCTTGAGCAGGAAATTCCTTCTGCCACAATAGGCGAAATGGTAATGGAAGGGCTGAAAAATCTCGATCAGGTTGCGTATATCCGTTTTGCTTCGGTATATCGCCAATTCCGCGACGTAACTACTTTTATGCAGTTTATCGAGCAGTTCGAAGAGAGGCTTAAAAACGAAAAATGACGCTGTTAAACGCTGTTGAAGGCAAAACCTATCGTATTTTGTCCGTGTGTGCCGATCAAATTGTTCGCAGACGGCTTCTTAATCTCGGTTTTGTTGAAAACACAAGCGTTTCGGTTGTTAAAAAAGCGCCTTTTCGCGGTGCGGTTTTGCTGTCGCTGCGGGGCTGCTCGGTTGCTCTCCGCTCGTTCGTCGCTTCATGCGTTACCGTCGGGGAGACAGTGTGAAAGAAAAAACAATACTTCTTGTCGGAAATCCAAACGTCGGGAAAACCAGCGTTTACAACAGGCTGACCCGCTCCGGAGAACATGTCGGTAACTGGCACGGTGTTACCGTAGAAGAAAAATTCAAAATTATCAAACATCAAGAAAAAGCCCTGAAAATCTTTGATCTTCCGGGGCTTTATTCTCTTACCGTGTATTCTCCCGACGAAGCGGTGTCGAGAAATCGCATACTCGGAGAAAAAGAATACGTTGCCGTAAACGTGTGCGACGCAAACAATCTTGCACGAAATTTATTTCTTACGTTGCAATTGATGGAAGCGGGCGCAAACGTGATTATTGCCGTAAACATGATCGACGAACTGAACGCGAAGGATATGTATCTCGACGAAAAACTGCTTGAAAAAAGACTGGGTGTCCCCGTCGTTTCCATAAGTGCAAAAAAAGGTAAAAGTTCTTTTTCTGTGCTTGACGAATGTTTGCGTTGCGCTTCGGAAAAACGCAAGTACGATCTTCCGTATCTGAAAAAGCTGCCGGTTGAAAGCATCGAGAGAATAATAGAAAAGAATGCGTTGAATGCCGGCATAGAACCTCGGTATGCCGCAATTAAAATACTCGAAAACGACAGTTATATTTCGGAAAAACTTGCCTTAACCAAAGCGCAGCAAGATAGAATACATTCGTTGGGGGATTTACAGGCAAGCCTTGCGAAAGCGAGATATGAATATATTGACGAAATGCTGACAGGGACGATAACGCTGCGCAAAACGGGCAAAAGTCGTCATTTCTTGAAAAACATTACGGCTTTTACCGATAAAATTGTTCTTAACAGAATTTTTGCGCTCCCGGTTTTTTTTGCTATCGTGCTTGCCGTATTCTTTATTACGTTCGGACTTATAGGTCCGCGCGTCTCGGCTTTAATAGACAGATTTATCTCTGTTTATATAAGATATCCGATAAACACGTGGCTGAAATCGCTGTCCGCACCCGGTTGGATAATCGGACTTATTTGTGACGGAATAATTTCCGGTATGGGCGGAATTATGGTATTCTTGCCGCAAATATTGCTTCTTTTTTTCTTTTTGGCAGTCATGGAGGACAGCGGGTATATTTCCCGAGTGGCATTTATGACCGACGGTATGTTTGAAAAAATAGGGTTGTCGGGCAAAAGCGCATTTACGCTTTTGATGGGCTTTGGATGCTCGGCGACGGCTGTACTTACTTCGCGCGGACTGGAAGATGAAAAAATGCGTAAAAAAACGGCGATTTTAACGCCGTTTATGAGCTGTTCGGCTCGGCTTCCCGTGTATTCCACGATTGCTTCGGCGTATTTTGCGAGGGGAAACTTTCTCGTTGTTTTCGGCTTGTACGTTCTCGGCGTAATCGTTGCTCTTGGTCTTGCTGTAATAATGGAGCGTTGTACCAAGCGTCTGAAAAGCGGAAAACCGTCTTTTATAATGGAAATGCCGCCCTACCGTTTCCCGACCGCAGAACGTATTGTGCAAATCTTATGGGTTAATCTCAAAACTTTTTTATTTAAAGTGGGCACAACTATTTTTGCGCTCAGCGTGATAATGTGGATATTGTCAAATTTTTCGCTTTCGGGCGGATATGGATCGGATTCGGACAGCATAATGATGACAACGGGTAAAATACTCGCCTTTGCATTTAAACCGCTGGGCTTCGGATCGTGGAAAGCCGTGACCGCATTATTGGGCGGAGTGGTTGCAAAAGAAGCGGTTATATCGACTATTGAATCTCTTGGCGGAGTGAGCGCGCTTTTTTCGGGAGAATATGCGGCGGCAGACGCATTGTCTTTTATGGTATTTACGCTTTTGTATGTGCCGTGCATTGCAACCGTTGCGGCGCTGATTCGCGAGGTGGGCGTAAAATGGGCAACTTTCGGTGTAATATTGCAGCTTGTGACGGCATATATCGTGACTTTAATAGTCAGGTGTGTTATGATTTTATTTTTGACAAATGCCGGGCTTGCTGCGGGATTATGCGTCGTTATGCTTGCTTCGATAGCGTCGCTGATTATGATTTTATCGGAAAGAAACAAAACCGATTGTCGCGCAATCTGT
>USKH01000095.1 GCA_900555125.1 uncultured Clostridium sp. | reverse complement strand
GCTTGTAAGCGTTGCCGATCACGGGTTTGCCGATATTTTAATTAAGTTTACGGAGGCTTTAAATGGCTAAAAAACAAGGCTTTTTCAATAAACTGATAATGGGAGCGGACAATATGCCCGACTTTACGCCTTCTCAGTTGCCGACTACGAGATGGGGGCTTTTCCGCGATCTGTTTAAAACCCGATTATTTGAAATATTCAAAATAAGTCTGTGGGGCGACGTTTTTCTCATTCCGCTTCTTGCAACGCTTATTATGATGTTTCTCAATTCGCGAGCATACAATATATATGTTCCGTATGACGGCAATCTGGGTATAGGTTACCCGGTCGAACTTAATGCCGTGGTTTACGGAAGAGCGTATGCGTACAGAATGGAAATAATGAAGTATGCCGTACTTATTCCGGTTATGGCTTTGACGTTCGTGCTTATGTCGGGCGTATTTTACGCAATGCGAAGAATAGCCTGGGGACAGGACGTAAGCGTAACGGCGCACATATTCAAGGGAATAAAGGAAAACTGGTTGCAAGCACTGGGGACCGGGCTGATTTTTGCGCTGTCGCTGTTTATCATGGCGTACAATTTCCTCGGGAACGACCTTCGCGATTCGCTCAGCGTGTGGAACGTCGTTCTCACCGTTCTGGGAGTGCTGCAATTCGTGCTTATATGTTGCGTTGCGCTTTTTATGATGACGCAGATGGTAACGTACAAAATGAAATTCATGCAACTGATGACAAACAGTTTTCTGTTCGGAATCGCGCTTATTTTTCAGAGCGTATTTTTTATCTTTCTTGCCGGACTGCCGCTGTTTATAACCGAAATTCTCGCGGCGTTTGTTCCCGTTTCCCGTTTTACCGTTTCGCCGATAATTTATATAGTTTATCTGTGTCTGGGCGTCGGCTACACTGCGCTTGTGTTAACCGTGTATTCGCATTACGTCTTCGATAAGTATTTAAACGACAGAGTGGAAGGGGCAAAGAAAAATCGCGGAATGTATATCCGTACACCCGAAGAGGAAAAACAAGCCGAAATCGATCGTATCCGAACGCGCAACGTCGTCTACGGCTCGGCATACGTGGCAAAAAAATTGTCAAGTATAGACAGCGGATCTACGATAACCCCGCTTTCCGCTTCTTATTCGAGAGCGGATTTGCAGCGTTTGTCCGAAGAAAAGGATAAAATCAAAAACGAAACCGAGCTTGAACGAGCAAAAGCCGACAAGGAAATCGAGGCGGAAATTCGCGAATACGAGCTTGCGCAGGAAAAAGACAAGAAAAACAATAAAAAGAAAAAGTGATTATGTACAAATATCTGTCTTCTTGTTACGATGAATTTATGCAGGATGTCGACTATGACGCCTGGGCAAAAAAAATTGCCGGATATATCGGAAATCGCAAAAAAGGCGTCGATTGCGGCTGTGGAAGCGGTCTTATTACCATGAGGCTCAAAAAAATGGGCTATGATGTAATCGGAACCGATCTCAGCACGGAAATGCTTGAACGAGCACGAGAAAACTTTCGTCGCGAAAATCTGAACATTACGCTTGTTCGTATGGATTCGGAAAATCTTGTTGTAGGAAATAAAGTGGATTTTATTACGGCGGTTTGCGACGTGGTAAACTATATGAAAAAGCCCGAAAAGTTTTTTGTCCGCGCATATAATGCACTTGCGGACGACGGAGTGTTGCTGTTCGACATAAGCAGTAAATATAAACTAACCGAAATTATCGGCAACAATGTTTTCACCGATTCCACCGACAACGTAACCTATATATGGAGCAATTCGCTTTCCGAAAAACAAAACAAAGTCGAAATGTTCCTTACCTTTTTTGTCAAAAACAAGGACGGTTCTTTTGACAAAGAAGAGGAAAATCAGATTCAGTACATATACGAAGTCGACGATCTTGTCGAGAAGCTGCGTGCTGCAGGGTTCGGAAAAGTAGAATATTTCGGTTTTGAAGGAAAAAACGTTGCACAAGAGGAACGAATATGCTTTGCGGCATATAAAGGAAAGAGCGATGGAAAAACTGCAACTTAATTACGACGCGGATTATTATTACAACAAAGGCGTCGACCTTGCCGACGGCGGTCAGGCAGAAAAGGCGGTGTACTATTACTATCGGTCGTTGTCTCTCGAACCGTACAACCCGTGGACTATGGCTGAAATAGGCATGTGCTATTATGACCTTAGAATGTACGATGAGGCGGTTGTGTGGTTTAACCGTGCGCTTTGTCACGACAAAAATTGTACGGCGGCAGCTATGGGTGAATTTATGTGTTGCCTGCAGTCGGGAAATGTTGCGGGCGCACAGAGATTTTTACCTTTGTGCGAACCCGAAGAGGTAAACGCCTACGTTGAATCGGAAGAATTCGAAGATATATCGGCGGCGATGAAGACCGATGACGGAGCGGGAAAGCCTAAAAGCATGTTTATGACGCTCGAGCGTTACCGGGAAAACAAGCTGTTCGATCGGGCAAAAGCCAAGGTTGAAACCGGCAGTCTGGACGACGCGGCTGAAATTCTCGGACAAATAGATGAAAAAAGCGAACTTTTTGCCGAGGCATCGTTTTTGCTTGCCGCTATTGCCTGTGCCGAAAAGAAATATGATAAAATAATTGAAATTGCCGAAAAAATGGACGATGTCTGTCCTTCCGACGTTAAAACTCAGGCATTGCGACTTGCCGCGTTTCACATTAAAAATCAGACGGAAAAAGAAACAAGCGAGCTTGCGTCGATTAAAAAAATGCGAACCGGCGGCATGGAAGAATGTACGAGAATTATGTTCTTTTTTGATGAACTGGGCATGAACGAGGCTGCAAGCGTATTTCTCGAGCAAGCTCTCGAACTCGAACCGCAAAGAAAAAGCCTCAGAATATTATCTGCAATTTGCAGTCATAATTTAAAACGACACGACCAATGCCGTGCAAAAATGTGCGACCTGGCTCGGCTATATCCGGAAGACGGTGAAATTTCGTGCCTTGCGGATATGACCATGCGTTTGCCCGACCTGAAAATATCGCTTTCTGCCGACCTGAAAAAAAGCACATCTGATTATTATGTCGTAAAATTTTTAGAAGAGTGGGCTTCGTTCGAAACTCTTGAAGAGGTAGAAGAAAAGTATGACGAAGACGATTCGTTCTACGACAGGATGATGGCTTTTTTCATGTCGGGAAGAGGCGAGTATATAGAAAAGCTCGTGCCTATAATAGCCGAAAGCAAAAGACTTCGTCCCATTCTCCGCGAACTTATGGTTGTTCCGGATATGCCGATGCCGTTGAAAATCGAATGTATGACTCAGCTGTTGAAAAATGAAAGAAAACGCGAGTTTGCAGTGCAATTCGGCGACGCTTTCGTTGAGTTTGTCCGGGTAAAGGTGCCGAAAATCGACAAAGCTGCCGACGTGTACTATCGCGCCCGATCCGCACTTGCTTTTGCGTTTGCGGGGCTGTCGGGTTTTGAAGACAAACTTATCGAAAAGTTCTTTTATATGAAAAACAGGAACGAAAAAGAGCTGACAGACGGAAAAAAAGAAAAAATTAACGCAGCATGGTTGCTGTTTCTCACGTTTGGCTCGGACGCTGCATTCTTTTCCGACATGCTTGGCGTTTCGGTTGAGGACGTTATGAAAGCGGCTCCCGTGTGGACAGACGAAAATAAAGAGGAAGAGGAAATTAATAATGATTGATTTTGACGAAAAGTTTCACAAATATTACGAAAATTGGTTAAATAAAAATAAGGGGAAGTTCACTGCCGACCAACTCGAAGATAAGGTCCCCGAAGTGTACGGCGAGTGGCTGGAGGCGTTTGACGATCGGCTCGGTATGTCCGTTTGCGAATATTTAAGTTCGCGATCGGACAATGAGCTTACGGATATGTTTATACATTCTTTCGATGAAGGCGGAGATCCGTCCAGTGCGCTTCTCGACGAAATCGAAAACAGGGACGCGTGCGTTGAAAAACTATCGTTTATTCTGGACGGAGACTATTCGGATGAGATAAAAATTCATGTGGCAAACGTTTTGCTTGAAGCCGGTAAAACCGACGGGTCAATCAATGTGTTTACAAAATGGGTTTTATCGCCCGAAACGGCGCCGCAGCTACGCGATGTGGCGGTGGAAATTCTGTCCGAGTGTGCCGATAAAGTCAAGGACAAACTTATTGCCGCTATAGACGATGCGGATTTCGATACAAAAACACTTATCGCCGAGGTTTTGATTCGCGCTCCTAAGGACGAAAAAACGTTTACTCTTCTAACCGAGCTGTTTGAATCGGGTAAAAACACTGCGCTTTTTGCAGGTTATCTCGGTAAATACGGCGACGAGCGCGCTGCGGCAATGCTTTATAAGGCACTCGACAAATGTAATTATCTCGAATTTACCGAAATTCGTAACGCTATAGAAGTGCTTGGCGGCGTTGTCGATGACGAATATCGCGATTTCAGCGACGACAAGTATTATAAAGCAATAAAAAACCTGAAATAAGGGAGGCGTAAATGGAAAAAATAACGCTTGACGATGTTAAAAAAAATAAGGAATTTTCTGCGCTTATCGAAAGGGCGAACATAAATCTCGAAAATATCGGCTACACCGAACACGGTATTCGCCATGTCGGATACGTTTCCAAGACTACTGCGAATATTCTCCGTGAAACCGGTTGCGACGAGCGAAGTGTTGAACTTGGTGCAATAGCGGGCTGGATCCACGATATAGGAAATGCGGTTAATCGTCTTAATCACGGGCTTACCGGCGCAGTCATGTCAATGTCCTTGCTTGAAAATATGGGCATGGACATGAACGAAATTTCCATAATTATGGCTGCAATCGGCAATCATGAGGAGCAGAGCGGAGTGCCTGTAAACGATGTCAGTGCCGCGCTGATACTTGCGGATAAAAGCGACACTCATCGTTCGAGAGTGAGGAGAAAGAATTTTAATCTCAACGATATTCACGACAGGGTAAACCTTGCCATAAAAAAGAATTACCTTGCTGTAAACAATGCGGATAAAACAATACGTCTTGTAATAATAATGAATTCGGAAATGTCGTCCATTATGGATTACTTCGAGATCTATCTTTCGCGCATGATATTGTGTGAAAAAGCGGCTCAGTTTCTCGGATACGAGTTTGAGCTTGTAATTAACGGCAGGGTTATAAACAATCAACAAGCTCGTATAGGTGTCGTGGCAACAAAGGACACTCCGGTAAGCGAAGACTGAAATA
>USKH01000094.1 GCA_900555125.1 uncultured Clostridium sp. | reverse complement strand
GAAATTATATGATTACGCTTTTTTCGGCGGTTTTACCCCGCCGGTAGTTTCGATTGCGTACGGCGAACAAACAGCCAGTGCCTCCGACAATTCCCTCTCGTTGTCGATAAGCCAAACGCAAAGTTTTGCATACTTTGCCACGAGCCGGGCATTCTCTTTATTTAAAAATTCTTTTTTCCACCACGCAGTCTGCGGTTTATTCATCGGAATCCATATTTCGACGTCGTTGCCGAGAGCGGACGTAATTTCTTTAAGCTCGTTTTCTTCCGTTATGCCGTCAAAGCCTATCGTGCAAGCGGGAAAACGCCGTTTTATTTCTTTGGCAAAGTCAAGCGACGGACAGTTAAACGTGATGTTATCCGCTCCGTACGAAAAAATCGCAAAAAAGCGTTCTAAGTCCTCTTTCGAAAACCGCATATAGCGATTATCCACTTTAACGCGCATTTCGTTTTCTTTGGCGTAGCCTACGACCTCTTTAAGCGTGGGCAACTTTTCGCCCCGATATTTTTCATCGAACCAACCGCCGTATTCGTAAGCGTTCGCCTCGTCAAACGTTATATCGCGAACGTCGAGCGTCTTTACCGGAGCCAGCCCGTCTTTGTCTCGCGCCGTACGATTTATCGTATCGTCGTGCATAAGAACCAACACTCCGTCTTTTGTCACTGCAGGGTCGATTTCTATTATATCGTACCCCTGTTCCTTAGCCGCCCGAATGGACGCCATCGTGTTTTCGGGATATTCTTTCTGTACTCCTCTGTGAGCCTGATATAACATACCTTTCTCCTTTTGGCGAATTTTTGCTTTTCGTCAATTTATACGTCTATTATACCACGACAACGACAGATAGTCAACACCCTCCGCGCTTTTCCCGATATTTATCGGAATATATGTCGTGCTTTCAATACTAAAAAAACGACGGCAAAAGATTTTCTCTCGTCGTCGTTTTTTCGTGTTTGTAGCATCATTATAGATTTTATGGCGCAATTGCCTGTAAATTTATTGTTGCCGATAATTTTGATTTTATTTAACCCGACATTGACTATTTTATCTTTTTACCCTGATTCATCACGTCGGCGAGATAACCTTCGGAGGCTTTCGACTTACATTCTTCGTCCCAAAGTTTTTTCATGTGTTCGTAAACGCCGTCGTCTATATCCGGTGTTCCGCCGAATTTCGTAGGCAAAAGCAGATTGCCCGCCACTTCCGGATCGGTGCATGCCGTGTCGTTTCTCCACTTTTCGCGCTCTTTTTTATCGCGAAGATCGGGAATATCCACGGGCGCGCCTCCGTTAAGGATAGAACGAAAAGCAAACAGTCCGGGCAAAAACATATCCAAAGCCTCATACACGTCTATAACGTCGGCGTTCTTGTCTCCGAGAATTTTTTCGACAAAATTATACATCGAATAGAAGTCCGATCCGCCGTGTCCGAAATTGTCGGCTCCATTGAGTTTTGGCATTTCGGGAACATAGTTTTCGTATTTCTCCGAGCCGTACGCGCCTGAAAAATCATCTGCCTGCACATACAGACGATCCCATTCGTCGCAATGAGCCGACTCTCTTGCCGTTTCCATTCTGCCCTTGCTTCCGTACATCGAATACCACACGGAATTTTTGTAAAGCGATCCGTGGATACTTTTTATTGTAGCACCGTTATCGAGCGTTATAATTTCCATTCCGAACGAGCCGCTTTTTCTGCCGACTCGCAAACAACGTTCGTTTTTCGCGCCTTCGAATCCCGAAACTCTTACGGGGCGCAATCCTGTTGCGTGAATCAACGGACCTATCGAATGCGTACAATAAAAAGTCGAATACATACGGTTACGCCAGTGGTCTTTTTCTCCGTACGTGACGCTGTGCCAGAACGGCTCGCAGTTGTGCACGTACTCGCACTCGCCGTATTCGAACTCGCCTATTTTTCCCTCACGATACAGTTTTTTCATCTCGTACGGACCTCTCATATAGCAGTAATTTTCGCCGTACGCATACTCCAGCCCCGACTTTTCCACCTCCTCGATCAGTTCGACCGCTTCTTTCATAGTCTGGCAAGGCAGCACTTCCGAAAACACGTGCAGTCCTTTTTTAAGCGCGCGTATCGCAAACGGAGCGTGTTCGGTGGCATAGTTTGCCAGCACAACCGCATCCATATCGTGATTTATAAATTCTTCGAAATTGTCATAATAAGTTACATTGTCGTCGCCGATATTCTCTTTAACTGTGTTCAATATTTCCGGATTTTTGTCGCATACGGCAACCAGACATGCATTGTCCGCCGCCTCGCAATAGCGAATCATACTTACGCCACGGTAGCCGCCCATAACGCCTATTTTTATTTTCTGTTTCATTTCAACACCTTCCTTGTCGGTTTTCATGCCACTATTATATCATTGTTTTCAGCGTTTTCAATGGATATTTTCCATTAAAATATGGAATTAAGCCACTTTCAGTTTGACTTTTTAGCAATACGTGATATAATATGCTCATTCGGAGAAAAAAAACATGTACAACGAAAATATATGTCTGTTTGTTCCTTACCACAAGGACTATCAATCCATTCACACCGTCAATTTCGTGCTGGAAACAAAACCGCAGAACAATCACGCGCTGAAAACCGAATCTCTTTATAAAATGCACTACGTTTCGGAAGGCAGCGGCGTTCTGCGGACAATGAGCTTCTCACGCGAGCTTTCACGCGGCGATATTTTCTTCACTTTCGCCGGCACTCCGTACTGCATTGAAAGCGGCGAAGGCTTGCGCTATATGTATATAAGCTTTCTCGGAACGCGCGCAAACATGATCATGGAAAAACTGAGTATATGTCCGCAAAACGCATATTTTACCGGTTTTGCCGAAGCGGAGGACTTCTGGCTTAAAGGGCTTGAATTCGGATCGGAAAGCAGCGATCTTATCTCGGAGAGCGTTCTTTTGTACACATTCGCCAAAATTTCCGAACGATTGCGCTTACCCGAAAAAAAGTGCGACGATCGACTTCAATCATTTCTTAACGTAAAGAAATTCATCGATGACAACTGCTATAATCCCGATTTATCGCTTGGTTTTATAAGCGACCGGCTGTCGTATAACGCAAAATACCTGTCTTCCCTGTTCAAAAAAAACGCAGGCGTCGGAATAAGCGAATACGTCACTACCGTGCGCATTCAGAACGCCTGCTCTCTTATAGATAACGGAATGACGTGCGTGGGCGAAATAGCCTCGCTTTCCGGTTACGGCGACGCCTTGTATTTTTCAAAAGTATTTAAAAAGAAAACGGGACTATCTCCCAAAGATTATATTATCGAAAGGCAAAACAATTATAGATAAGCAAAAACGCAACGAGAAGTTTGTTTTTTCGCTGCGTTTTTTGATTTATTTCTGCTTTGTCGATTCTTTCATCGCTACTTCAGTCGTCTGACCGCCGCCGCAATCGTACAGTCTGATTTTTCAAAAACCTCGCCTGTGGGAACAAAGCCGTTTTTAAGCCAGAATGCGCGTGACTGCGGGTTATCTTTCACATAGCCGAGCCGAACGGAGTTAAATCCGGTGCCTTTAAAAAATGCGCACAATTCATTTACTATCTCGCTGCCCACTCCTTTATTCTGAACGCGCACGGCAGTCATAAAAAACCCTATAAGAACCGTCTGCTCGTTCGGGTACGCCGTAATAAGGTCGGCTACGGCAATAAGTCCGCTATCGTCGAAAAAACCGACGTAATATTTGTCGGGTTCACTCTTCCCGGGCGGCAACGCGCGCATATCTTCTTCTATGGCGTTTTTCGTAACGAACGGCGGATGATATTCGTAGTAAAGCTTATTCTTTTCACACAGAGCAAGCACTTCGCCAACGTCCGCATACGTAAGCTTTCTCACACGGTAAGTTTTTGATATTTCGTTTACGTTAATGGCGGGCATCATTACTCCGGTATGCCGAGAACGGGAAGGTCGTTTTCCCACTTTATCGGCTGAACGCGCGTGTCCGCCGAACCCCAGCCGTATTTTTCATCTTCATGAAATGCGTGGTACGCTATGAATGTAACGCCGTCCTTTTCAAAAAACGAGCAGTGTCCCGGTCCCTTTATGTTCTCGGTGCGGGCAAACTGGCAAGTTTTTTCCTTTACCCAGTTTTCGGGCTTCAAAATATCCCCGCCGAGAAAATCGAGCCTGCCGAGGCAATAATCGTTGCACCAACTGCCGGATGCGGAATAAATGAGATACAGTTTCTCATTGCGCTGCAAAAATACCGGTCCCTCATTTATATACGGATGATGCAGAGTGCCGTTTGCGCCCTTCAGTTCCCAGTCGAGCTGAGGCGTGGAAATAAGCACTCTGTCCGAGCAAATAGTAAACGGGTCGCTCATTTCGGCAATGTAGATATTCTGCATAGTGTTTATATCGCCTTCCCAGCCCGACCAGGCAAAGTACAGTTTTCCGCTATACTGCAAAACCGTGCCGTCTATCGCCCACTTGTCGGTTCTGTCGAAAATTTTGCCTTTCAGTTTATACGGGGCTTGCGGATCGGCGCTGTCATTGTACAGAACGTACATGCGGTGATTGCTGTTATTGCCGTCGTCGCACGCGACATAAATATAGCATTTATCGTCTATTATATGCAGTTCGGGCGCCCAAAGTTCCTTGCTGTACGGTTTTCCGCTTTCGGGAACATACACGATAACAGGCTCGGCTGTCGCAATCCCCTCTATCGTTTGCGACTTACCCACCGCTATTCCGCCCGCATGCGAATAACAATGATAAAAATATCCGTTTCGGTAAAATATCCACGGATCGCGCGTTCCGCCTCTCTCATAACCTATCAATTTCATACAAATGTCCTCCTTTCGTATGTAAAAACTACAGTTGCCCGAAACGCTGAACTCAGCTAACTTTCAACGTAAAGTCGTACGGCGCACCCCAGGCAATGCAATTGTAACATATTTTTTCCCGAATGACAAGTATAATGGCAAATATTCGAGCTTTCGTTACTCGCATAATCGCGCGGAAATTGACTTTGTTATTATCGATTTATTTTGAATTCTTTTCAATTTCGTCGTATACGTCTTTCAAAATATCTTTTTTGGAAGGCAAATTTGCTGCAATGATAACTCCGACTATCCCCAAGAAAAAGCCTAACCCAAATCCGCCTTCATAACCTCTATATTTATAAGACTGCTTAGTAAGAAGACCACATATAATTAATACAAACAAAATTCCGATAATCAATAAAGATTTAGTTGTTTCGTTATCATAATTTAACGCACATAAAAAAGTAAGCATAATTAGCCTCACAATAAAAAATTTTACAGAAGCACATTTTTATCTGTAATTTTTATTATATCC
>USKH01000093.1 GCA_900555125.1 uncultured Clostridium sp. | reverse complement strand
GAGCGACCTTGCGCAAAAGGAAAAGAGAATAGGTGCGAAAAATCGAGGGGGGGGATAACAACAAAGGAGAGAAACGACATGAAGTAGCACAAAAGAGAGAAAAACAGGCAAAATACAAACGAAAAAGGAGAGAAAGATGAAAAAATTATACACAAAAAGATTGCCCGGCGGGCATGGAGGCGGCGCATGGGCGAAATAATAAAGAAAATAGAGTACAGCGACGCCATTTTATCGCACGAATTGGGTAAAAGCGGAACCGGCAGCGTGGATATATGCACCGGCAGACTAAAATTTCAAACCGAAGACATAACCTTCAACTTCGGCGACCCGGCATTGTCGGTTTATCACATCTACGACAGCGCAATAAAAGTCAATGAAAACGGCGCGTTAATTGACATTTCCGAAAACAAATACGGTTTTTATGGCAACGGATTCAGATTAAGTGTCGAAAAGCGAATTTTTGCCGATGATGAGAAGATTATTTTAATGAATGCCGACGGCACGACAAGCACTTTTTTAAGATTTTACGGCAGCAAGAGATATCTTGCGCGTTGCGGAATTTTAACCGATAAAGTTTACGTAAATCCGCTTTCGCTTACCGGCGGATTTTATGCAGAGAGTGGCACGTACGTTTATTTCGACGAGAAAGGCAGCTCCGTTACGTTCACGGAATATACGACGGACAGCGCCGGCAATCGCATTTACGCGGCGACGGAATTCAAAAACAACGTTGATAAAACGATTAAGATCAAGTACGAAAACAAAAAGCCTGCGGAAATTTACGACGATGATCGCAAAATTTATCTGTATTACAACACCGGCGGCTTGCTTACAAAAATGAGCGACAGCACCGGACGAAGAATTTTGTACTACAAATACGACGCACATAGAAATCTTTTGGAAATATCGCGGCAAACCTCGGCGGAAAGCCAGCCGAACGGTGACCCCATAACCGAAAAATGCATGGAGTTTGGTTATTCAGACGCCGATTCGGGAAACGGCAACCTGATTTCGGTTACGAACGCCACGGGCAATCGCTACGCATACGAGTACGACGACAAATCGCGCGTAACCAAGATAATCAAACAGCGTATGTATGACAGCATCGACAGAGCAGGCGTGCATTATTCGGGCGCATACGAAGTGGCAAAAGACGTCAAATACACGACTTTTGTTTATCGGGACGGCGAATGCGACCGCAGTACGACGGCGAGAACCAACACCGCGATATCCGAAACTTATCATTTCAAAACCGAAGACGGAGCGTATTATTATACGTTAAACAAATACGAGGGCGAGCGCGCCAATCCCGTAAACGGAGTATATTTGCGCGACGGTTATTACGGCGAGAGAATGAGAACTAAGACCAAAAGCGAAAATCTTTTGCCGGCAATCGGCGATTTCGATACCGAAAAAGACGCTTCGATTACCGACAATACGGCTTATATTCCGTCTGCTGCAAGCATTTATAAAACAATAGAAAACACGGCGATAAATGGCGATATAAAAAAGATAAGCGGAGGCATGTATATTTTCAGCGCGTGGGCGATGGGAACGCAGAATGCCGAAGCGAACGCAAACAACGAAAAAATTCGGCTTAAAGTGCAAATCGAAGCCAAGTATGAAGGATACAACGCCTTTACAACCTTGTCTGCGGTTGAAACTCAGATAGACGGAAAAATTACCGACTGGCAATTTGTGGCGATTCCGTTTGAAATCGCAGAAAAATCCGAAGCCGATAGACCGCTTGAACTTTTGCGCGTTACGCTGTCCAACGTAAACGAAAACTATGTTTTGAGGGTGTGCAACATAAGCTTTGCCGGTAGCGGCGTGTCCAAAACCAAATCCGTGCCGCAGTTTTGTCGGAGCTATATGAAAGAAGACGGGAGTATTGCTGTGGATAAAGCGCAGGAGTTTATAGGTTGTAGATTGGCGTATCAGAAAACCGAATATAAATATTCCGACGACCCGGATACTTTCACGTCCGTGTTCAGGCAGCTTTTATTTTCGCCTGACGGTCGAAATGTTAAATTTGTAGATGGATTGGGCAATTCAAGTACATTAGGCTGTTGCGAGCTTGTGTACGATATATCCGAATCGGAAGACGGCAACGGAATGATTGTGAGGAACGAGGCGGGCTTCAACTCGGACGGCGGAGAGACGGCTACTCAGAAGATATGGCACGCGAACGTGGTAAAAAGAGATAACCTTGCGTTTATATCGACGAGCGAAAGCGACGATAAACACCGTTTCAAAAAAGCCTTGGACTATCGCGGAATAAGCAATACAAGCGATTACATAGTCGTAGGAAACGTGGAAAATCAAAGCAATTGCACCTTCCACAGCCAAACCGACGAGAACGGAAATTCCGTGAAACGCAATATAATTGTAACCGCAACTCAAAGCGAAAAAGGCGCGGTTATAAAAGAATGGGACGAGCGCGACAACGCCACGTTTTACGACAATAATTACGAAAAAGATTACGTTTCCAAAGTTACTATGCCGGACGGCACCGTGTACGAATACGAGTACGACGAATACCGCGGATTGGTTACTAAGCTGAAACGCACGGACGTGTACGAAGAGGAGCCTGTGACCGTGTACGAATACGGCTACACCGAGGGCGTTGTCACAAGCGTTGTGACCGGCGACGGCGAAGAATATAATTATACGTACGACGGGAACGGCAACGTCATTAAAGTGGAGCATAAGGTGGGACAGGACGTAAATACGATATACTCCGCCGAGCACAAAGAAGACGCAAACTACGCCGGCGACGTCAACTATTCGATAGTTACGAAAAACGGCAAAAGCGTAAAGAGCGAGCTGGATAAGTACGGAAAAATAATTAACGTATACGAAAAATCGGAACATGACGACGAATTTCCGCCTCAGCCCGTTGCGACTTATTGCTATGCCGGAGTAACCGGCGAGCTTATCGAGTCGCAGGATAATACCGTGGGTTCCAAGTGGACGATGGACACCGCCTCGTACTTCACGACGGTCAAACACGAGGGAGCAACAAACTACGAAAAGACCGTCTACCTGGACAAATCGATACCGACTACGGAAGAGATCACCGTGGACGATTCAATTCTGACGTACAATTATAAATACGAAACGAATGCGACGGGATTGCGTTATCCCGACAACCGCATAAGCGAGATCAAGATAAGCGGTTTGGAGGGAAATGCCGTATGCAAATACACTCCGCATTACGACAATATAGGGCGTTTCTCCAAGGATGAAATTTGTCCGTCTGAAGGCAATGGTCCGGCTATCGTAAGCCACGAATACGAGTACCCGCAGAAACCGAACGGACGCACCGAAAATCTCGTAAAAAAAGTTACCGCAACCGACAGAGTTGCCGGCAGCGCAAGCGAGAATACAACCGAGTATTCGTACGAATACGACGCAAACGGCAATATTACGAAAATCACCGAGGACGGCAAAGTAATAACGTACGAGTACGACGGCAAACAGCGGCTTGTGCGCGAGAACAACGAGATAAGCGACACCACCACTGTCTACAATTACTACGATAACGGCAATCTGCGTTTCAAAAGCGAAATGCCATATACCGACGCCGATTTGGATCTTCGTCCGCACGTAACGGACGAGTATTACGAATGTGCGCCGTTCTGCGGGCAAACGATTTGCGGAACGAGCGTTTGCGCCGAAAAAACTCAATTGCATATACACACCGAGGAGCTTGCGGGAAAAACGCCCATAAGGTACGATTACGACTATCTCAATCGCCTTACGACAATAAACGGCGAAGTAATTGCCGAGTATGCAAATGACAGCGATCCCGGCAAACCTACGAAATATAAAGGCAAACAATTGTCCTGGGACGGCAATAAGCTGACTTCGGTTACAAAAAACGGCATTGTTCGCACGTTTAATTACGACGTGAGAAACTATCTTGTAAGTTCCGTGACCGACGGAGATGTAAGTAAATTCTTCTATGACGAAAAGGGTAACCTTTTACGTGAAGAGCGTACCAAAAACGGGGTAAATTATAAAGTAAATTATATTTATGCCGGCGGAGAAGCGATAGGCTTTACATTGCGCGGACAGTGGAAAATTGACCTTGACGGAGCAAAGGCCCAAGATTTTCCGTTCTACTACGTAAAAGACGCGCAGGGCAACGTACGCAAAATAGTTGACAGAATGGGCAATTGCGTGGTAAAATATAATTATAATGCGTGGGGCAAAGAAACCGTAACCACGGTTGAAAGCACGTGGGAGTTTCCGCTAGAACTTTATTCCGACGGAACGGTTAAAACCTATTGCATTGCAAGCGACATAGCGGAACTTAACCGCCTGACCTATCGCGGCTATTTCTACAACAGAGAGTTGGGGCTGTATTATCTTATAAACCGTTACTACGATCCGGAAACAGGCAGGTTTATCTCCGCAGACGACGCCGAATACCTCGACTTCCAGACCCTGTACGGAAGTAATAGGTATATGGGCAATGACAGCAATGCAACGTTCTTAGGAAATAAACCGCTGTTCAGTAAGTACAAGCAATTTATAAACAAACCGGTAGTTGTTGACGACACCCCTGTACATGAGTTTACTTTAGCTGATCATTTTTCTAATGTTAAAAATGCGATAGAAACCATTGGCGGATTGGCTATGTTATTTTTAGTGCAATGGGCGAAACAATCGCATTTTATAAACGAGTTAAAAGATTTTAGTTGGTCTGTTGTGAATATGTCGGATAAGATCAACTATATAGCTGTGGGAATTTCTGCACTTCTTGGTGTTATTGAGAATGTAGCGAAAGGAGAAAGTGGAGTTCGCATACTAAGTGATGCGGTTGCTGACATTGCTTTGGGATTTGTTGAAATTGCGTTAATCGCGTATGTTTCTGGAACGGCGGCTTCTGTTGTTCCTGGTGTCGGAACATTGATAGGAGTTGTTGCTGGACTTATTGTGGGCTTGGCAATGTATGCGATGCAAGATGTTGTTGATGATTTTAAAGAATGTGTTTACAAATTTTTTAATTGGATACATACTCAACTAAAAAAAGCGTAAGGGGCGCTTTATTAATGGGAAAGAAATGAAAACTAAAATCTATTTTTCAGGTGAAATAGTTAAGACTATTATATTGACAATTCTTTTATTGTTAACAATTTTTATGTTTGCCGTCGCAATATTCGCATTGGTTAATAAAGAATGGTGGATAGTATTTATGGGAATGTTGCTTGGTTTATTTTTTTCTGTCTCGTCTGGCGATTGTCGAACTGGGTCTTTCGGCCAGTGGAAACAGCCTGGGCGCAGCAGCGTCAATTCATTGCCGATGCCTCTCATGAATTAAAGACGCCATTAACGGT
>USKH01000092.1 GCA_900555125.1 uncultured Clostridium sp. | reverse complement strand
TCAAGAAAGTCGGCTTGCTCGAAGACGGCTGGACGAGCGACGGATTTTCAAAAGTCTATAACGAAAACCTGCACTACAAAAAATCGTTCTCGGCAAGCAAAGCCGGGGCGTCGCTCGAATACGTATTCAGCGGAAAGAGTGTGGAAGTGCTTGCTCTTTTAAGCAAAAACGGCGGAACGGTAGAATGTTTTGTAGACGGGAAATCGTATGGAGAACAAACGCTTAAATGCGATCCCGCGTCTGGCGTGAACGGAAAAATAATAAGCGTTGTCGGCGGACAGACAATATTCAAAATACGAAATCTCGACGAAGGCGAACACGTTTTGAAGCTTGTGGCTAAAGAAGCCGGAAAACAACACACAATCGATTACATAAACGTCGAGTGTACCGAAGAGGAATGGATCGAGCAAAACGGCTCGACGGTTAATCTGGCAAGAACGACGGGCGTTGCCGCAATTTGTTCGGTGCCTGTTCCGGGAGCTCAGAGCGGTGGAAACAGGAGTCTTTCGGTTATCAACGACGGATTGTATTTCACCAATTTCGGTAATCTTAAACAACAATATGATACTTTTCTCGGGTTTGACGCCAACGGAAATCTTATCGATAAAACGTATGAGGACTTTTTCGGATATACGTTTGACAGAGAATACGCCTTCAAAAAGCTCAAATGGCAGGAAGGCGGCCACTGGCAAGGCGGAGGTTGGTTTGCAAACGGCAGTCTGCGGGTAGAAGTAAAGCGCGGAGACGAGTGGATCGGCGTCGATTTCACCCTCGATAAAGAGTATCCCGACGCAAACGATGTTTCTGCATTCGGACAGTTTGGCGAATGGTACACGTTCACTCTGAATAACGCCGAAAAAGGAACAGGAATCAGAATAATAGGAACTCCGGGCGGCAGTCAGAAACTTGTTTCATGCGCCGAACTCGAAGTTTATGCTTAAAGGAGGAGAAGACATGAAAAAGTTATTTAGACTTGTCTTGGCGTTAATCGTAGCGGTAACGCTTACGCTGACGGTGTTGCCTGCCGGTATTACGGCGTCGGCGGGAAATTTACCGGAATACGTTGTTACGATAGAATCCGATGTCGACGGTCACGTTTCGGAAGGTTTCGAGATAATGTCCGAAGAAAACGCTTCGAAAAACTGCGTTCTCGGCAGTATGAGTAAAGGAAGCTCGTACACAATGCGCTTTTACGGTTCGGGAATAGCCGTGTACGGCGATCGTTTGCCGGAAGGAGGAAGCTTTGACGTTTATATCGATAATGAAAAGAAGGCAACCGTCGACGCTGCAGGTAATTCTTTTCTCGCAAGGCAGCTTCTTTGCCGGATCAACGGACTTGAAATCGATTATCACGATATAAAGATCGTAGTATCGTCCGAGGATAAATGGGTGGCAATCGATTACTTCGAAGTCGAAACAAGTAAGCAAACATTCAATAAATATTACAACCTCGCAAAAGCGGGCAGCGTTATTACAAGCGTTCCGTATCCGACCGGCGGAGGAGCTAAAGATCTCGACGCGATAAAAAGCGAAGTGGTTTATAAAGGCGGAATAATCGGCGGATATAACAGCAACACCGCGGCGGTTTACGATTCGTACAGTGGAGCGCTCAGCAATGAATTTTACATAGGCTACGCGTTCAAAGAAGAACTGTATTTCTCGAAAGTGGCGTTTCAGGAAGGCGGCGTGTTTAATGACGGCGGCTGGTTTTGCGAAAATCCGAAAATACAGGTGCGTAAAAACGGCGTCTGGAAGGACGTTGTAATGACTGGCGATCCCGGATACAACGCGTCTGCGGAAGGCGACGGAGTAGGTTTTGATATTTTTATTTTCAAATTCGAAAAGGTAGACGGCGATGCGATTCGTATTATCGGCAATCCCGGAGGAGCAGCAAAATTTGTTTCGGTTGCCGGACTCGAAGTTTATGGCGAAGCAGATACTCTGTCCTATTGCGAGGGCGCGAAATATACCGACGCTCCGCGCTATGTCGAGCATGTTCACGAATACGATAGCAGTGTAATCCAACCTACATGCAGTGAAAAGGGATATACTCTTCATACCTGCAAAACATGCGGTAAAACGTTTAAGGATAACTATACCGACGTTGTCGGTCATTCGTTCGGTGATTTCACGGTAACGCTCGAACCTACCTGTACTGCCGACGGTACCGAAACGGCAAAGTGCAAGTGGTGCGACCAAACAGAATCGCGTACTGTTAAAGCGCTCGGACACGACGAGCATGTTCTCGACGCGGTTCAGCCCACCTGTACCGAAAGCGGACTGACTCAAGGCGTAAAATGCGCACGATGCGGTATCATCATTACCGAGCAGAAAATTGTTCCGGCAAAAGGACACGATTTCGAATTTAAAGAAACCGTAGCTCCGTCGCCGGACGCGGACGGATATGATCTGTATGTTTGCAAAAACGACAGTACGCATGTCGAAAAACGTAACATAACCAAGTATGTTGCTCCCGAGCAAAGTAAGGGTTGTGAAAGTTGCGGAGCCGAAGCTTTGCTGTTAATTCCGTTTGCTTTTGTCGCGCTTATGATAAAGAAGTTTGCCGCTGCTTGATCTTCGTAGGCAAAAAGACTGAAAACTAAATAAAAAACGACCGTTTGTCCGATTATGAATGCGCTTTTGCATAACTTATACGGGCGACGGTCGTTTTTTATTGTACGTAAAAAGCCACGTCCGAGCCGGAAAGAACGGATGTGGCTTTAACTTTATACTGTATTTATCTGCAAGCGAAAAACTATTCGATGGCAAGGAATGCCATATAAGCGAGATAGGTTTCGTAAACGTCGGCTTTTGCCACAATTTCCATGGGCGCGTGCATGTTAAGTACGGCTATGCCGGCGTCGATGACGTTCATGTTGTAGTTGCCGAGAATGTAGGCGATTGTTCCGCCGCCGCCCTGATCGACTTTGCCCAGTTCTGCGGTCTGGAAATGAATATCCTCTTTGTCGAGGGCATTTCTTATTTCAGCCATGAATTCGGGCATAGCGTCGTTGGAGCCGGACTTGCCGCGAGCGCCGGTGTACTTATTAAACACGATACCGTTATTGAGGTATGCCGCGTTTTTGGTGTCGTTTACTTCGGGGAAGAGGGGGTCGAAGCCCGCGCTGACGTCGCTGGACAACATTTTTGTGTTGGTGAACGCTTTTTTAAGCGCGATATAGCTGTCGTAACCCTGTTTTGCCAGAAGATCGGCAACTGAGTTTTCGAAGAACAGGCTGTGCGCGCCGGTTGCGCCCACGCTGCCGATTTCTTCCTTATCCACGAGGATGCAGCAGTAGGTGTACTTGCCGGGCTTTGCGTCGAGAATAGCGCGCAGTGACGTGTATGCGCACACTCTGTCGTCGTGACCGTAGCCGGCTATCATGCTTCTGTCCAAGCCGTAGTCGCGCGTTTTTCCCGCGGGAACCACTTCGATTTCGGCGGAGAGAAAATCTTCTTCTTCAATGCCGTATTTATCGTTAAGAAGTTTGAGAACGTTTGCCTTAACCGCGTCTTTTTCCTCGCCTTCGAGCGGAATGGAGCCGACGGTTACGTCAAGCTGTTCGCCGCCGATGATCTTGTCGCCCGTCTTTTGCAGTTGTTCCTGCGAAAGATGGATGAGAAGGTCGCTGATACCCACGACAGGATCGCCCTCGTCTTCGCCGATATTGACGTAAGCCGTGGTGCCGTCCTTTTTGCAGATAACGCCGTGCAGAGCAAGCGGAATGGTGACGTACTGATATTTTTTAACGCCGCCGTAGTAGTGAGTGTCCAAAAGAGCAAAGCCGTTGGACTCGTACAAAGGATTCTGTTTAAGGTCGAGACGGGGCGAGTCGATGTGAGCGCCCAGAACTCTGAGTCCTTCGGTGAGCGGCTTTTCGCCGATAACGTACAAAACGACGTTTTTGTTTTTGTTTACTTCGTACAGCTTGTCGCCGGACTTAACCGTCTTTACGGTTTCGACGTTTTTAAATCCCTTGGCTTCGGCTGCTTTAACCGCCTCGCGAACGGCAAGACGTTCGGTCTTGGACGCAGTGAGGAAGTTTTTGTAATCTTCGGCAAAATCAAAGATATTCTTTTTCTTTTCTTCGGTAATGCCGTTCCATATATTTTTTGCGTACATAGAAAGTACCTCCGTTTTCTTTGAGAACATTATACACCACTTGCTGTAAAAATGCAACCTAAATTGTGATATTTCGTCTGTTAAACTTGACTTGAAACCTATAAAGTGGTACAATTTTCATATATCGAAGCGCAAACGAAAGCGCAAGGGGTTTATTTATGAGAAAATTAGTACTAAACACCGATCTCGGACTGGACATAGACGAACTCGAACTTATCGACCGCATGGCAAAAGTCGGCTGGGACGGAGTTTTTACAGGCTGGAACGACAAAAAAGGCAATAAATATCTTGCCGATAGAATAAAAGCGGACGGACTTATCTATCAGTCAATTCACGCGCCGTTCGGCAACAGCTATCATATGTGGGAAGAGGACGCTCGCGGCGACGAGGAAGTAGCTCGTCAGATAAGATGCCTGCACGACAGCGCGGAAGCAGGTGTAAATCTTGTCATTATGCACGCGATAATAGGCATGGAAAGATGCACGCCCACCGCAATCGGCGTGGACAGATACGGAAAACTTCTGGACGAAGCGCAATCGCTGGGCATTAAAATCGCCGTGGAAAACACCGAAGGCGAATGCTATCTCGACAGAATCATGACAGATCTCCACGATCATCCCGCACTCGGATTTTGCATAGACACCGGTCACGAAATGTGCTACGATTTCAGCCACGACCTTATCGGCAAATACGGCGACAAACTCATCGCCACGCACTTAAACGACAACATGGGCATGACCGGTGACAAACTCACCTGGCTGGACGACTCGCACATGATGCCTTTCGACGGCGTTGCCGACTGGAACGGCATTGCAAACCGCATCAAAAAAACGCCTTTCTCCGGTCCGCTCACATTCGAGCTTATAAGCAAAAATCGCCCCGATCGCCATACGCACGACCGTTATGCCGACCTCGGAGCGGACGGATATCTTTCGCTTGCACTCGAAAAAGCAAAGAAATTCCGCGATATCTTTGAAGGCTGACTAAACAAACAATAAACAAGCATGGTCAATTAAAATAAATTAGGTTTTACTATTGACTTCGCTATACGAATATGATATAATACAGACGAAGAAAAAAGCTTTTCTTGCAGATTGTACCCGTCCGACCGACCTTATAAGTGTTTTGCGGCTGCAATATCGTTAAAGAGGATATCTGATTTCGTCAAAATACTTTACGGCGCATAAAACGGACGTTAATATTTGGTTTTATGTGCCGTTTTTTATAGCTAAACGTATATTTTCGGAATACCGGGTAAAATTCAGGGAGGAAATAATCATGAAAAAGTTGAGATTTATTGCGGTTTTTCTTGCAATGATAGCAATAGTCTGTT
>USKH01000091.1 GCA_900555125.1 uncultured Clostridium sp. | reverse complement strand
GAACTATTTCTTCTTTTTCAAGCGATACGGAATAAAATTCACCACGCGGTATCAACCCGAAAACGCGCCCGGCATATCCGTCATCGCACTCGCCTCCGCACCGGAAAAAAGAATATCTCGTTTCTCCAGGCAAAAGCGAACGAATCACTCCGCTTTTGTTTCCGACACGCAAAAAAACAATTACGTTTCCGCTTATCTCGCAGTCGGCACTATCGGGTACGACGATTTTCGCATTTTGTTTCTTACCAATCGCGAAACGAAAAGCGAAAACAGTTCCGACGGAAAAGTATTCTGCTCGAAACACAAAACAACATCGCCTTTCCCGAACGAATATAATCCTTTTTTCTTACGAAATCCGAGAGAAATCAAGTTTTTTTCAACGTCGGGAGTTAAACCCGAAGGCGTTTTTTGTGCAGAAAAATCCATCTTGCATATATTATACATTATTCGGCGATATTTTTCAATCGTTTTGGAGTGAAATTTGAAAGAACCTTTCTTTTTCGTTCCATCATATAATATTTTACGGGACAAAACAAACGTCATTTTGTCCGCGGAGGTTTTTATAGTATGCAATATAACTTCGCCGTCGTGGGCGCAACCGGCATGGTCGGGCGAAAAATTCTGGAAGTTATTGCCGAACGCAATCTGCCGGTGAAAAACTTATATTTGTTTGCCAGCGAAAAAAGCGACGGACTTACTCTTTCTTTCCGAGGCAAAGATATCGAAGTTCACGCAATTACCGAAAACAACGTTCCCGCAGTCGACTATGCGATTTTCAGCGCGGGTGCGGCTGTTTCCGGAAAATTTGCGCCGCTTTTTCGGGATAAAGGCGCAGTAGTGGTAGACAACTCGTCTATGTTCCGAAAAAATATCGAAGTACCTCTTGTCGTACCGGAAGTAAACCCGGACGAACTAAGACGCAATAACGGAATTATCGCCAATCCGAACTGCTCCACCATTCAGGCTGTTGTAACGCTTGCTCCGATTTTCCGCAAGTACGGCTTGAAGAAAATTTCTTACACCACTTTTCAATCGGTAAGCGGAGCGGGCAGACGCGGATTTGTCGACCTTATAAACGGGCTGCACGGCATTCCGCCAAAAGTTTTTCCTCGTGAAATTTTTGCAAACGTAATTCCCGCTATCGGCGATTTCGACCGAAACGGATACACAACCGAAGAAAATAAAATGATTTTTGAAACCAAAAAAATTCTCGGCTGCGGCAAAATTGCGATTTCCGCAACCTGCGTACGCGTTCCGGTCTTCTTCTGTCACTCCGAAAGCGTGGTTTTTACCACAAAGAAATCCACAAGCGTAAATGCGCTTAAACAAACGCTTTCATCGGCGCCGGGCGTCGCTTTATTCGATAACGACGAAAATTTCCCCACCCCGGCAGACGCCGAAGGCAAAGACGAAGTTTTTGTTGGGCGACTCAGGCAGAACACAAATGAAAAAAACACGTTTTCCGTGTGGATTGTTGCCGATAACGTGCGAAAGGGCGCAGCAACAAACGCCGTTCAGATTGCGGAAAAGCTGATTTATTTCCGCGAAAACGTGCAGTAAAGTTTTTCCAAATAAAAAAAGCCCCGGAATATCTTTTCAGGATAAACCGAAGCTTTTATGGTGTGTTATAAACAAGGATTACGCAGAAATCAACATTCCGTAACCCTGTTCTTCCACTCTGACAAATCCGCGGCGATTAAAGACTTTGCTGTCGCTCTGCAAAATAAGCACTCTGCCGGCTTTTATCGCCACCTTACACAAAACGCGGTTTTTTCCCACCGAAGAAGCGATATCCCAGAAATTCATACAGCCTTCGGGCTGCTTTGCGCTTACGAATCCCACGAAAGTTCCGTCGATAAAACAGCACACGAGATCTCCTCTCGAATTTGTTCCGAGAACCAGCGTTTCGCCTGCGGATATATTTTTTTCACTCATAACACAAAAGTACATTTTTCGTTCCTCCGAACTTTTTTTCTTCATTATAGTCGTTATTTGTTGACAACTGCCTGTCAATATTGTATACTAAAAGAAAAAATCGGAGAAAAAATTATGCAAAACTGGGTACTGTACGGTATTATGATGACTTTACTGATTAAGAAAAAAGCTTCCAGGCGATTTCTTGCCGAAAAATACGAAGTAAGCGAGCGCACCATCTCCAGATACGTGGACACTTTATCGGAAGCCGGCATCCCGATATATTCGCTTGCCGGAAAAGAAGGCGGCTATGCCATTTCGGACGAATACAAACTGGACAAAACGTTGTTTTCGCCGGAAGAACTCAGAAGATTGGTAACGTGCGTTAAGGCTGCACCCGACGACGCCATGAAAAGTTCGATACTCGACAAATTACAACACATGTCTATGCGAAAAGACGACGACAAATATCTGCTTAAAAACGACACGCTGGTCATCGACGCCGCGAGCTGGACCAATCCCACCGCTTTCCGCAATAAAATGACCATTATTAACGAAGCCATAGAAAACGGAACGTCGCTGGACATCAAATACACCGACAGATACGATATTTCTTCCACACGTCGCTTCGACCCGTACAGTCTTGCCCTGAAAGAAGGCATATGGTACGCATACGGCTGGTGTCACTACAGAAAAGATTTCCGATTATTCCGCCTTGCTCGAATTACTTCGATCATCAAAACCGACGAAATTTTTGCCCGTCGCGAAGGCAACGTATACGACAAGCTTTCCGGAATATTCGACGACGTACCCACAGTTGACCTTGAAATAGAATTTTCTTCAACCATACTGGGTGAAATAGAAGAATGGCTGGGTGCCGACGCAATAAGCGAAAAAGGACTGCAATACACCGCTTCGTCCACCGTTTACAGCGGAAATATTCTGATTAAAAAGCTATTATCTTTCGGATCCAGCGTGAAAGTGCTTAAACCCGCCGCCGTAAAAGAAGAATTGCTTGTCGAGTGCAAACGCATCCTCAGAAATTCGAACATAGAATAAAAGTACTATGTCACGCATAGTACTTAATTTCAACGAATATTATCAGTTTTATCTTATTTTCAGACGATATTTATAGATTCGTCTTGCCGCAAAAACTTTTTGCACATACGCTTCCGTTTCGTGGAAGCGTATTTTTTTGTCTGTATCGAGCCAGCTTTTCACATTGCCTTCGCCGGCATTGAACGCTGCGACAGCCCACTTTTCACTTTCAAACTTATCTAAAAGATACCTTAAATATCTGCACCCGATCGATATGTTGTAAGCGGGCTCGGTAAGCATTTCCGCAGAAAAGTCCTCTCCGTCCGTTTTTGCAAACCACTCCGCCGTTCGCGGCATAAGCTGCATAAGCCCGACTGCGCCGCGATAAGATCGTGCATTTTTATTAAATCCGCTCTCGGACAGTATTACCGCATAAACCAGACTTTCGTCAAGCCCGTATTCTGTACACGCACGCTTTATTTCGGGTTGATAACGAACGGGAAAGAAAACAATGACAAAAAGCCCGGTATAAGAAGCCGCGAAAGAAACTATTGCCGCAATAAGTGCGATTATTCTTATTTTAACCGGCAATTTTTCTTATTTCCGTCAAAAGTAGCAGCGTTTTTTTCTTCAAGTCGCTTATATCACCGTCGTTTTCGATAATAAAATCCGCTTTTTTAATACGCTCTCCGTCTTCCCATTGCCTTTGCATCATATTTTCAGCCGTCTCCTCGTCGATATTATCCCGATTAAGCAAACGTTTTATTCTCGTTTTTTTGTCGGCGACGACCACGACTGTTGCGTCGCAAATTTTATCCATCCCGGTTTCAAACAAAAGCGGCACTACAAAAAGCACGATTCCGCGCGCCCCGGCTATTCTTCTTTTGCATTCGCCTATTATAGCGGGGTGGGGTATCGAATTGAGTTTGGTTGTTTTTTCGGGATCGGCAAATACCGAGCGCAGTTTTCTGCGGTTTATCTCGCCGTTTTCCTCACACTCGGGAAATTCGCGCAATATTGCCGTTCCGACATCGGAGTTTTTATAAATTTCGCGGCTCACAACGTCGGCGTCGATAACCGTAACGTCCGGCTCTTCCCCGAGAAAACCGCTTACCGCGCTTTTTCCGCTTGCTATTCCGCCGGTAAGTCCGACTACAAATCTTTCAGCCATACAGTCCTCCGATCAGCAGTCTATCCAACTTTTGCCCGATTCGACGTCCACGGTAAGCGGAACGGTCAGTTTTACTGCGTTTTCCATGCAATCTGTCAGAATTTTTTTAACGTTCTCGACTTCTTCATCCGGGCATTCGACAATTAGTTCGTCGTGAATTTGCAAAATCAACTTAACTTTCGTGTCTTTTAGCTTTTCGTAAACCGATATCATGGCTATTTTTATTATATCCGCGGCAGACCCCTGAAGCGGCGTGTTCATTGCAGCGCGTTCACCGAAACTTCTCGTCATGAAATTGGACGAGCTGAGTTCGCTTATTTTTCTTCTTCTTCCAAACAAAGTACGCACTTCGCCTGTCTTTTTGGCGTTTTCAACCGTTTTATCCACAAAATCTTTGACGCGCGGGAAGGACGCAAAATACGCTTCGATAAACTTTTTTGCCTCTTTAACCGAACAATGCACGCTTTCGCTTAACCCGTACTCGCTTATTCCGTAAATAATTCCGAAGTTTACCGCTTTCGCCTTTCTGCGCATTTCGGGAGTTACTTTGTCGAGCGGAACGCCGAACACGAGCGATGCAGTCATAGCATGGATATCTCCTCCGCGGTTATATATGTCAAGCATATTCGGGTCGGCGGAAAAATGCGCCATAAGACGCAATTCTATCTGCGAATAATCGGCGGAAACCAGCGTATTTCCCTCTCCCGCTATAAATATCGCACGAAGCTCCTTTCCTTCCTGCTCGCGCACCGGAATGTTCTGCAAATTAGGCTCGACGCTCGACAATCTTCCCGTTGCCGTCATCATCTGCTTATATTCGGTTCTCACCCTTCCATCGGAACAAATCAGCTTTCCTAATCCTTCGACATAAGTTCCGAGAAGTTTTGACACGGCCCGGTATTTCAGAATATAATCCACAATGGGATAATTATATCGCAAGCTTTCAAGTATCTCCGCGCTTGTGGAATACTTTTTTGTCTTTTTGGGGTAAGGAATACACATTTTTTCAAACAATACGGCGGCAAGCTGTTTGGGCGAATTTATATTAAATTTTTCGCCTGCTTCTTCGTAAATTTTTGCCGCATAATCGTTGGCTTCGGCAGAAAACTTCCTGCCCAGTTTTTCCAAGGTCGATTTGTCCACAAGTACGCCCGTCTTTTCCATGTCAAACAACACGTCAACAAGGGGCAGCTCTATTTTTTCGTACAACCCGGTCATACCGAGCAACGACAACTCTTCGGTTAGGTTTTTATCGAGTACAACAAGCGAACATGCGGGAAAATCCACCGGAAGTTTTTTCAGTTCGAGCAGATCTGCTACGTTTTCGCGGTCGAGTGCCTGA
>USKH01000090.1 GCA_900555125.1 uncultured Clostridium sp. | reverse complement strand
TCCGCGGCTTATGTCTGCTCCCGCAAAAAGGCTTTTCTTTTTTCCCGCGCCTTCTATAAAACGCCTGCGATCGCAAACAAGCGCGGTAAATCCGAATTGGTCGTGCAAAAACCCCACCAAAGCGCATGCGGCTTTACGGTACTCCGCTCCGGTGTCAACGCGCCGCAGAGAAATAATCCCGTTTTCGTCGGCAGAGATTTCCATAGGATCGCCTATTTCTATATCGTATGCTCTTCTGTATTCGCGCGGAATGACTATTCTTCCGAGGTCGTCCACTCTTCGCACTATACCGGTTGTCTTCATCGTATGTAATTCTCCTTGTTCGGCGTTAGCATATGCCTTTAAGGATTTTTTTATACGACAATCACCGTATATTTTCAGCCGGCGTTGAACAGCACGATAAACGCCGCTGTCTGAATTATAAGCGATGCGATATTTACCGCATGAAAATACCAATGCTTGGTTTTGTGACGGAAAATAAGCATAGCCGCGTATCCGCCGGGCGCACCCAACAAGAACGAACTTAAAAGAAGTGCTTTTTCGGGTGTTCGCCACGCTTTTTGTTTTGCCTTGACTTTATCTGCGGCATACAGAACAAATGAAATTACGCTCATAATCGCAACGGCTATAAGATAAATCTGCCACCACTTCATTGTTTTGGTTATCCTTCCTTTGTTGAATTAAAATGAAATTATTAAGTAGTTTTTTACACTTTACGCCACGTTTTGGGCATGAACAACATAATTATCGGGAAAACTTCCAATCTGCCCAGCAACATATCGAATATCATGACAATTTTGCAGTACCACGGATAAAGCGCAATAGAACCCCGATTAAACTGCGCACCTATATTACTTACGGACGACAGCGCAACCGAAAAAGCCTCTTCCATCGCCTTACCCGCTCCTGCGTAAATAACTACGGCAGAAAGCGCGATTGCGATTACATAGATAGCAAGAAAAGCCATTGCCTGCCCGACAATTGACTCGTCTATTCTTTTGCCGTCCACTTTTACGAAATTGACTTCTCTGGGCGAAATAACCGATTTACTGTTGTTGCGCACAGACTTACTTACTATTATCGAACGAATTATCTTTATTCCGCCGCAAGTCGAACCCGAACATGCGCCTGAAAACATAAGCAACATCATTATGGCTTTACTGAAGCTGGAATATTTGTTTATGTCGCTTATCGTATAACCGGTGGTGGTTATTATCGACGAAACGTGGAAAAACGCCTGATTGAGAGCGGTTGCGAACGAGCCGAACAGGCTTATACTGTTTAAGGTTACGGCAATCACGGCTACGCCCACAATGCACGCATAAACTTTAAGTTCCTCGCTTCTGAAAGCTTCTTTTCCCTTCCCTATAAGAATAAGGTAGTAAACGTTGAAATTTACGCCGAACAGCAACATAAACACGCCTGTCACGATATTTATATACGTGCTGTTATAGTACGCAATGCTGTCGGGATGAAGCGAAAATCCTCCCGTTCCGGCTGCTCCGAACGCCGTGATTATGCTGTCGAAGAAAGGCATCCCTCCGCACAGCAAAAATACAATCATAATAAATGTCATTACGACATAAATGGCGTACAGTATCAGTGCCGACGACCGCACTTTTGACACAAGCTTGGAAACCTGAGGTCCCGGCGATTCCTGTTTCATAAGGTGTATCGCCGTCGGGTTGGAATCGGGAAGCACGGCAAGCACGAATACAAGCACGCCCATGCCGCCTATCCAGTGCGTAAAACTACGCAAAAACAACATGCTGTGCGTAAGTTGCGCCGTCGGATCGTCGATTACCGACATTCCGGTTGTCGTAAAACCCGAAACTATTTCAAACAATGCGTCGAGATAGGTCTTGACCTGTCCGCTTACAAACAGCGGAAGCGCGCAGATAAACGACATTATTATCCATGTAAGACCGGTGGTAACCAGCCCGTCGCGCGCATGCATTCTCTCTTCGGCGGCACGAACGGAGCACAAGGCGTTGCCGAGCGCCGCAGTAAATATTATTGTCCCGGCGTGAGTGAGATAAACGCGCATTCCTTCGCGGTACACAAGGGCAACCGCAAACGGCACAACAAGAAGGCACGCCAGAATAAGCAATATTCTGCCTATTGTCGAAAAAACTACGCGGTAATTCATCTTTCAAGCGCTTCCTCGAGCGTGGTCAGCTTTTTGTCTGCCGACACAAGCATGATAAGGTCGCCGGATTTTACTTCGGTATCGCCGTAAGGGATGATAATGTCGCCGCCGCGCACTATACACGCGCACAGAATACTCTTTTTGAATGCGATTTCGCGCACTTTTTTGCCGGCAATGCGTTTTTCCTCCCCGACGTTGAATGTTACGGCTTCGGCTTTATCGTCGATATTGTAAAGTTTAATAAGTTTACTGCGTTTACCCGAAACGCTGAGCGCGCGGGCATATTTGATAAGAATGGTTGCCGCCGTTCTGTCGGGCGACATAACCGTTCCCATATTGACTTCCTGCAGAAGTTTACGATTGGTTTCGTTTTTAACCTTTGTTATTATTATCGGAATTTTATAAGTTCGGGCAAACAGCGAAATGAGAATGTTTTCCTCGTCGTTGTCGTTGAGCAAAATGATAGCGTCGGCTTTTGCCAGACCTTCTTCTTCGAAAATTTCTTCTTCGGTGGCTTTTCCGTGCGCAACCGTTACCGAATCGGGCAGTTCCAGCTTTAATTTTTCACACTCGGCTTGCGACGAATGCATGATTTTGACGTGCATATTCATCTTTACCAAAGCTTCGGCAAGATAGTGAGCGGTGGCTCCGCAGCCAACTATTACGATATTGGACGGCGGAGTGCGGTACAAGCCGATATCGTGCAGTAAAATTTCGCTGTTTTTAGGCGTTGCGGCAAAGCTGATTTTGTCGCCCGCATCGAACACGAAATTACCGCGCGGAATAAGAACCTTATCGCCGCGTTCAACCACGCATACAAGCCCCTGAGCGCGGCTTACCGACATGACTTCCATCAGTTTTTTACCCACGAGCGGACAGCTTTCGGGCAAAGTTACCGTAATAAGCTCGGCTTTGCCTCGGACTATATCCTCTACGCCGTCGGCGCCCGGATACTTCAGCTTTCTTGCAATTTCACAGGCTAGCTCGTATTCGGGGTTGACGTAAAAATCAAGCGACAGCGCCTTCATCATGTCTTCCGCCTGAGCCGAATAGTCGGGGTTACGAAGACGCGCCGCCGTGGCTTTTGCGCCCACGTACTTTGCGAGATTGCAACACATAATATTCATTTCGTCGGAAGTCATCGAAGCGATAAACAAATCGGCTTTATCCGCCTCGGCGTCTCTCAGCGTTTCCAGAAGCGACGCGCTTCCGTTAACACCCGTGGCGTCGTAATAGTCGGCAACCTCTTCGAGTTTGTCCTCGCTGACGTCTATTGCGGTAATCGAATGACCTTCCCGGGCAAGACTTTTAACGACGTTGGTGCCGACGTTTCCGCAGCCCGCTACGATTATTTTCATACGTTCTCCTTAATTTTTATCGCAAAAAACCGTAGTAGTCGGCTATATTTGCGTTAATTTTTGCCTTTAAGCGCGTTTACAACTTCCAGGACCCAGTCGGTTTGGATAAAGTCGAACTTCATTGCGGCAAGCTTTTTCCATGAGCTTCCGTCGCCGCTTTCGAGAGCAGCGTCGTCGGTAAGTCCTGCCGAAATTATGTCGCGTTCGTTGTACAATATCGAGTTACCCCATACAAGCAAACCTTTTTCGTGCATGGACGAAATGTACTTTTCGCTTGCAACGTCGTCGTCAAAGCTATCAAACAACGCCTCTATTCCGATGTAATTGATATTGCGTTTCAGCAATCTGTCGGTAACGTCGTCGGTGTGTCGAGCCATACCCATATACATAAAATCGGGGGCATATTTTTCTAACGCTTCAAAATACTCGTCCTCTATCGGAGTTTTGACGATTACCTGTTTTTCCACTCCGCATTCGCGGATTACGCGCGTAATGCCCTCGACGTCTTCCCAATACTTATCGACGTTTATATATACTTTATCTTTAAGCAAAGCAAAAACGTCTTTAAGAAGCGGCACTCTGTAATGAGTGGAAACTTCGTCGTTGTTGAGAAGCGGCGTGTTTTTAACTTCTTCTGCGGTCATTTCGGGGATATATTTGCCGCATTTGAGAAAAACAGGCTCCATTCCCGGATGAAAGCAAAAATATTCGCCGTCCAGGCTTTTGGTAACGTCTATTTCCACTACGTCCGCGCCTTCGTTTATCGCGATTTTCTGAGCCGTCAGCGTGTTGCACGGAATATTTGCTCCGCTTACTCCCCTGTGCGCCGCGATAAACGGACGGGAAAGCGCTTTTCTGTTTTCAAAAATACTTTTATTGAAATCCATGATATTTTCCTCTTACATTTCGACACGCGACTGAATAGCTCTCGAAAGCGTCGCTTCGTCGGCATATTCGACTTCGCTGCCCATACTTATGCCCTGGGCCAGGCGAGTTACTTTTACGCCGGCTTCTTTAACGCGTTTAGCCACCGTGTATGCGGTTGCCTCGCCCTTAACGTCCGGATTCGTGGCGATAATGACTTCCCGAACACCATCCAGTCTTTTGATAAGGCCGTCGATGTTAAGGTCGTCCTCGAACACGCCGTCGATGGGGCTTATAACGCCGCCAAGCACGTGATAAACGCCCGAAAATCCGCTTACTCGCTCCATGGCAAGCACGTCCTTGGGGTAGCTGACGACGCAAATAACGCTTTTGTCGCGTTTTAAACAAATGTCGCAAACCGGCGTTTCGGAATAGTTTCCGCAAACTTCGCATTTTCCGACGCGTTCTTTCACTTCAACTATCGCGCTTGCCAAAGCTTCCGCCGCCGACTTATCCCATTCGACGACTGCGTATGCGTACCTCTGAGCGGTTTTTTTACCCACGCCGGGCAGTTTGCTCAGCTCGTTTACGAGCCTTTCTATACATTCGGGCTGATTCATTACAGTCCCAGTCCGCCCATATTGGGCATGAGTTCGCGTTCTTTTTCGGATACTTTATTGAGAGCGTCATTGACCGCCGCCGTAATAAGATCTTCAAGTATTTCGATATCGTCGGGATCGACCGCTTCGGGCTTGATGGAAACCGCAAGCACCTCTTTTGCACCCGATACGGTAACGTTTACCATTCCGCCGCCGGCAGAGCCGATAAACTCGCTTTCTTTCAGCTCGTCCTGAGCTTTTTTAAGCTGCTCCTGCATCTGTTGCGCCTGTTTCATAAGCGCCTGCATGTTCATTCCGCCTCCGAATCCTCTTCCGCCGTATGCCATAATTCAATATCTCCTTAATTATAAATTTTTTTATTTATTTTTTCAATAAATTCTTTTCTATATTCATATATTTTTACTGCATATTCTGATAATTTTTCGTCCCATATTTCTAAAAGATTTTCATCTTTATTTTCTTCTTTAATTTGTTTTAAATAATTATT
>USKH01000089.1 GCA_900555125.1 uncultured Clostridium sp. | reverse complement strand
AAATCGTTTCCGGGGGTGAAAGCGTTGGACAACGCTTGTCTTACCGTGAAAAAAGGAACGGTTCACGCGCTGATGGGAGAAAACGGCGCGGGAAAATCCACGCTGATGAAATGCTTGTTCGGAATTTATAAAAAAGATTCGGGCAGCATAAAAATCGAGGGCGAAGAAGTTGAATTTTCCGGACCGAAAAACGCCATGGAAAACGGCGTTGCGATGGTGCATCAGGAATTGAATCAGGTTTTGAAGCGCGACGTAATGGACAATATCTGGCTGGGAAGATACCCTACGAAATTCGGACTGATTTCTCAGCGCAAAATGTATAAAGATACGACCGAGCTTTTTAAAGATCTTGAAATCGACGTAGATCCGAAAGTGATCATGAGTACCCTGTCGGTAGCGCAAAGACAGATGGTGGAAATCGCCAAAGCCGTTTCGTATAACGCGAAACTTCTCGTGCTTGACGAGCCGACCTCGTCTTTGACGAGCGTAGAAGTAGAGCATTTGTTTAAAATCGTGAACAGATTGCGCGCGCGCGGCTGCGGTATTATTTACATTTCGCACAAGATGGACGAAATTCTCCGCATCAGCGACGAAGTGACCATCATGCGCGACGGTCAGTGGATTGCGACCCGCCCGGCTGCCGAGCTTTTGATAGATTACACGCTTTCCGACCTTGCCTCGATAGAAAACGAGCTGGACAAGCTTTGCTCGCTTACCGACACGATTAAGGAAGAAGACGTGAAAAACAACGTTACTCCCGACGCCGACTATAAAATATACGAACTCGGCGACGCTATATGTAAAAAACAAGGCGAACGCGCCATGAAAATAATGTCTTCTCTGCTTGCCGACGGTTTTGCGCCCGGCGCGCTTTTCGGTATGCTTGAAAACCATTACCGCAGGCTTTTGTACGTCGTTCTCAACAAAGACGACGATAATCTCGCTTATAAATTAGGCGTAAAGGAAGGTGCCGTTTACATGGCGCTGAAAGCTTCCGCGGGAATGAAAGCCACCGCGCTTAAACGCACGTACGACCTTATCGCTTCGGGCGAGCAGGCTTTTAAAAACGGAGAAACAACCGACAAAGAAGCTATCCGATCGGTTGTTCTTGCCGCACTCAACTCGTAATCAAGCCTAATTTACTCTTCGATGCAAAAAAAGTTGACATAATCGCGTATAATCGCAAAAAAAACATTGCTAAATTGCAATAAAAATTGTATAATATGTATAAATCGGATTGAGAGGAACATATGCAGAAATTCGTTGACAACATAAAAAGTTATTTTGCAACGCCTTTGGACGCCTGCCTGATAATTGCCGACATGGTGATTCTGGCATTTTTTGTGTATTTTCTTTGCGCTTTTTTGCGTAAGAATAATGCGACGAGGCTGATTAAGGTTTTTGCGATTGCGGCAGTGCTCGGAGTGTGCTTTTATTCGTTGCGGGACAAAATGCCCGCAACCGGGTACATTTGTTCTTTTACGGTCATCACGGTGATATTTGCGTACTTCACCATGTTCCCGCACGAGTTTAAACGCGGACTGTGGAAAATAGCAAGTCCTCGTGAAAGCGCAGGCGTTTATACCGCAAAATACGACTGTTCGTATGAGGATTTACAAACGGCTATTACCGAAATAGTAAAAGCCGTGCAGAATATGTCCAAGCGTAACGTGGGCGCGCTTATCGTAATCGCCCCCGACGACATACCGATGCACATCATCGAAAGCGGAACAAAACTGGACGCTTACGTTTCGTGTCAGTTGCTGGAAAGTATATTCAACACCAAGGCACCGTTGCATGACGGAGCGGTTTATGTGCGCGGCGATAAAATACTGGCTGCCGGGTGTTTTCTTCCGCTTACTCAGAAGCTCGACGTCGATAAGGATATCGGAACGCGTCATCGCGCAGCTATAGGCGTCACCGAAGAATACGATCATCTTGCGATAATAGTTTCCGAGGAAACCGGCATAATTTCGGTTGCAAGAGGCGGCGAAATAGAAAGATACTACGACAGCGAGATGCTTACCGACGTTCTCGAACAGGCTTGCGGGCTCAGAGCTACTCTGTCGGTCGGCGGTAAAAAGAGGAGGAAATAATCATGCTTGACAAAAAAGAAAAGAAAAGCGGCAAATTTGCTGCCTTTATGCGTGCGGTATTTGTCAATAACATCGGACTCAAGATTTTTGCAATCGTCTTTTCGGTAGCGATATGTCTGCTTGTAATGGGCTTGAAGACCCGTCCAATAACCGGCGGAACCAACGATGGAGGCACCACAGCTCCTCAGCCCGACGTTACCGAAATTACGCGTTTGGCAGAATAAAATCATATTGCAACAATAAAAATTTAACCGCGGAATCTTTCTGCGGTTTTTTTATGCTCCTCGATTACATTCTGTTTTCACGGAATAAATTGTTTTTTGCCCGAATATTAAAAGAATGTCGGGTTTTTTTATTTTTGTCCGGAACGGAACAAGGAGTATTCGGTATGTCAAAAACGATAAAATTCGGAGGAACCTCGCTTTCCTGCGGCAAAAACATAGCTTTGGCGGCTGGGAAAATAAAAAAAGAAAATGTAAATTATGTCGTTGTGTCCGCGCCCGGAAAAAGATTCAAAGAGGATAAAAAAATTACCGATCTGTTGCTTGCGTGCGCGAATTCAAAGAGCAAAACCGATCGAAAAAACGCCTTTCTCGCCGTTAAAAGCAGATTTTCGGACATAAAAAAAGAACTCGGTTTGACTGTCGATTTAGAGGCCGATTTTTCGGAAACCGAGAACGCGATATTTTCGGAAGACGAAGGCAAAACCGGATATTTTTTTATCGTAAGCCGCGGTGAATATATGTGCGCCAAACTGATTGCGAATTATCTCGGATGGAAATTTATCGGCGGCGACAGTATTCTGAAATTTGACCGTGACGGTGCGCTTGACGTGAAAAAAAGCGTATTCTGCACGAAAAGCGCGCTGAAAAAAGTTAAAAATTGCGTTATTTCCGGTTTTTACGGAAGCGACGATAACGGAGCGGTGCGCTTGCTGCCTCGCGGCGGTTCGGACGTAAGCGGGTCAATCGTTGCGGCTGCTACGCGATCGTTGTATCTCAATTTTACCGATGTAAACGGCTTTTGTCGCTGCAATCCCGCAATTATTGAAAATGCCGAGTCGCTGACCAATCTGTCGTATACGGAGGCAATGCGTGCGGCAAACGAAGGCGTAAGCGTAATTCATCCGCTCGCCGTCGGAATAGCAAAAGAATATAACACGGAAATAATAATCAAAAACACGTTTAATCCGTGCTTTCGTGGCACGATAATAAGCAAATATCGCGCCAAACCGAAAAAATTCGGCGCAATTGCCGTTACAGGTGAAACCGACTGCGTTTGCGTGATATCGGGCGAAGGAGCAGGCTGTGACAAAATCATAAAGAAAGAGATTTTGTCCTGTTTGTCGTCCGTCGGAATTATTGCCCGTGAAGAGTGTTCGGAAGAGGGGGTGTTTCGCGTCGGAACAGACGATGCGGAAAAAGCCGTAAAAGCTTTATATTCGTTTTTGTTCGGTTAAGCGGAACAATATAAAAGAGAAGAAATCCTATAACGGTAAAAACAACGCAAAAAAGGCACAAAGCATATAGCCTTGCACCATAAATTGCAATATTAAAGGAAGGAGAAGAGAATTATTCTTCTTCTTTTTTAGCCTTTGTTTTCTTTGCGGCTTTTTTCTCGGCCTTAGCTTTTTCTTCGGCTTCCTTTTTAGCCTGTTCTGCAGCTGCAGCGGCTTCTGCCTGTTTCTGAGCGAAAGCTGCTCTTTCTGCTTCACGAGCTTCCTTGGCTGCTCTTGCTTTTTCTGCCGCGATGGTCTTGTTGTCTTTCTTTATTTCGATGACCAACTTACCGCTCTTGATGTCGGAAATACGCTTTGCGATAGCGGATTTCTTGTTAGCTGCGGTATTCTTGTGCATGATACCCTTGGTAACCGCGCTGTCGATAGCGGACATGGTTGCGGGAAGGAGCTGTTCTGCTTCTTCGATCTTATTGGTATCGATTGCGTTGTTGATCTTTTTGATTGCGGTTTTAACTGCAGTCATTTCAGACTTGTTGCGAGCTGCGTTTCTTTTTTCTACGAGTACGCGCTTCTTTGCGGATTTAATGTTTGGCACGTTAGTTCTCCTTTTGTTACTTATAAAACTTAACTTAGATATTTTACCATATTCTTTTGCGAAAATCAAGTAATAAAAAGCCGTTTTTGTGAAAAAATTAAATTAAATATCTTTGAAGAGGTGAATTTTATGTTAAAAACCGATTTGGCACGCGAACTGGTTCGTACTCACACCAAAAAAATCGACGAAAGAATAGCCCGCGCGGACCTGTACGTCGACGCGGCTTTGTCAAAGAAAACAGGAAAACCGGAAGGTCGTTATATAACCATAGAGTCGGATGTCGTAACTAAAGGAGACATCTCGTTGTTTCCCCGGCTCAGCAGTGCGCTTTCGGACGCAATAAAAATGCTTGCGAAAGGAAAATCACGCGCACTTGCGGTGGGACTGGGAAACAGATTGCTGACGGCGGACGCGCTCGGAGTTCTTACTATCGATAAATTGGTTGTCGAAAATTTATGTGGCGACGTTACTATGCGAACTCTCGCTCCGTCGGTCGTCGGAGTTACGGGAATAGAGAGTTACGACGTTATACGCGGCGTGGCGGAAGTGGTTAAGCCCGACGTCGTGTTTGCGATAGACAGTCTTTGCGCGGCGAAAGTGGGCAGAATAGGAACTTCGTTCCAGCTGTCCGACGCAGGCATAACTCCCGGCAGCGGAGTTAAAAACGCACGCCGCCCGTTAAACCAACAGACGCTCGGCGTAAAAGTGATTTCGATAGGAGTACCCATGGTTGTGTTTGCGTCGACAATAACGCTTGAGAGCGGAGGAGATGCCGAACTCGAAGAGGATTTTGTAGTAACGCCAAAAGACGTCGATATTCTTGTCGGGCACTGCGCCGACATAATTTCCTCGGCGATAAACGAATATTCGGCAAACCTGTAATAAGATTTCACGTTTTTGCCGTCGCCGTAATATACAGTTTATATGAATAATTTTCCTATCGGGATATTCGACAGCGGTGTGGGCGGACTTTCCGTTCTTAATCAGTGTAAAAAACTTTTACCCGACGAAAACTTCGTTTACGTTTTCGATCGTTCGCATGCGCCGTACGGAAACAAAAGCGACGACGAAATAAAAACTTGCGTGCTTGCCGTAGCAAAAAAACTGGAAAATCTGCATTGTAAGGCAATAGTGGCAGGTTGCAACACCGCTTCCGAGACAGCTATGAGCATGTTGAGAAAAAAGATCGGCGTGCCTGTAATAGGAGTCTATCCGCCGATTGCCATTGCTGCCGAAAAATGTGCGGACGGCAAAGCTTTGGTTTTGTGTACTGCGGCAACGGCAAGGCAGAAAAACTTCATGTTTGCCTGTTCGAGGGCGGGAAAGAACAAGATA
>USKH01000088.1 GCA_900555125.1 uncultured Clostridium sp. | reverse complement strand
AGTTGCCGTAAAAGACGGAAAAGCAACTTTTCGCGGCTTCTACGGCGAATACGAAGTTACCGCAGACGGAAAAACCTACACTGTCAATCTCGACGAAAACGGAAAGGAAGTGCGTTTATGAAAACCGCACTCGTAACCGGCTCCACGCAAGGAATAGGCAAAGCGATTGCCGCTCGCCTCGTTAAAGACGGATTCAAAGTTTTCGTGCATTGCTCGTCGGACATGAATAAAGCCGAACGTATTAAAAACGAAATAGGAGCGGCTGGCGCAGTCGTATGCGATTTAAACAAACCCGAAGAAGTCGCTGCATTGAAAGACCAAACGGGCGATGTTGACGTGCTTGTGCTGAACGCAAGCGTGCAATATAAGCAAAATTGGCTCGATATCTCCGACGACTGCATCTCGCGTCAGTTGCAGATAAACGTCGTAAGTACCTTAAAGCTCATGCAGGCGTACTATCCCGCAATGCAGAAAAAAGGCTTCGGGCGAATAATAACCATCGGCAGCGTAAATCAGCACCGCCGTCACCCCGAGCTGGGCTTTTACGCCGCAACCAAATGCGCGGTAATGAGCCTTGTGGAAAACGTGGCGAAAGTAGTCGCGCCGTACGGAGTTACGGTAAACAACGTGTCGCCGGGAGCCATATCTACGCCGCGCAACGCGTCCGTGTATAACGACATCGAGGCGAGAAAAAAGGTTGAAGCGTGCATACCGGAGGGAAGGTTCGGCACGCCCGAAGATTGCGCGGGCATAGTTGCGTTTTTAGCCGGCGATCAGTCGGAGTATATCACGGGAGCGGATATTAAAGTGGACGGAGGAATGAGCCTGTGATTTGTGAAGAAAAAGAATTTGCCGGTATTAAATACTGCCTCTATAAGCCCGAAAATTTCGACAAAACAAAAAAATATTCCACGATATTTTTTACGCACGGAGCGGGATCGCGCGGCGATGACCTTGAAATCATCAAAAAGCACAGCGTGATATTAAAGCTTACCCGGCACGCCGCAAACTGCGTTATTTTCGCGCCGCAATGCGCAACCGACACATGGTTTGACAAGTTTGAAAGCCTCATCGCGCTTGCAAAACATGCGTACTCGCAACCTTTTGTCGAGCAAAAGAGGTTTTACGGTTCAGGAGTCAGCATGGGCGGCTACGGTATGTTTCAGCTTATGTCAAGCGTACCCGAACTTTTCGCAGCAGGTATAATTTGTTGCGGCGGCGGAATGTACTGGAACGCCGCAAGGCTTAAAAACATTGCGCTTCGCTTGTTCCACGGCGAAAAAGACGAGGTTGTATACCCCGAAGAGAGCAAGCGCATTTACGACGCGCTTAAATCCTTAGGCGGCAATGTCGAACTCATCACCTATCCCGAATGCGACCACGATTGCTGGAGCAAGACGTACGCAAACGACGATAATTACGATTGGCTTTTATCCAAGGAGAAAATATGATTAAATTTAACGACAGAGAACAGATAATCGCGCTCACTCCGCAGTGGAAAGGCGAACGCTTTCCCGACGGCAGACCGCGCGTTGCCGATAAATATCTCGAAAAAATGCGCAAAATGACGCTCGAAGAGTTGTGGAAGCCCATTTTCGTAAAAGGTTACGAAAGCCAGTTTGAAGGCGACCTTAAAACGTTGCACGACGACGGCAGAATACTTATAGGAAGAGCGGTTACCGCAACTTTCGTTCCCACTCGTCCCGATCTGCACGAAGTAATGATCGGCGTCGGTGCCGAAGAGGACAGAAAGGGGAACTACAATCAGTGGGTTATCGACAGCCTTACCGAGGGCGACGTTGTGGTTGCCGATATGTACGACAAAATTTATAAAGGCACGTTTATCGGCGGCAATCTCACAACCGCAATCAAGGCAAAGACCAAAACGGGCGGAGCGGTCATCTGGGGCGGCATACGCGATACTCAGCAGATGAAACAGGTTGAAGACGTTCAGGTATACTACCGCGGAATAGATCCCACGCCCATCCGCGATTTTGTCATGAAAGACTTCAATTCGATAACGCGCATCGGCAAAGCCACCGTGCTTCCCGGCGACATAGTGTACGGAGCGGGCGGCGGAGTGTTGTTTATTCCTGCGCATCTCGTGGCGGAAGTGGTGGACGGAGCGGCGAAAACGCACGTAAAGGACGATTTCGGCTTTGAAATGATTGCGCAGAATAAGTTTACGACCGCGCAGATCGATCGCGCTACCTGGACAAAAGAAATGCTCGATATGCTCACCGAGTGGATAAAAACCGATCCGCGCGGCGAAAAATACCGCGATCTCGACTGGTCGGAAGAGTATTACGCAGCCGAGCACGGCGACGCAAACGACACCCAGACCATGCTTTAAGAAAATTTTCTTATTATGTGTGAATTTGCTCGTTTGCGGGCGTATCATATTACGAGAAAGCACGTTTTTTTGTAAGGCGCAGGCTTTCGGCAAACCGACGAGAGGAATATAAAAACATGAAAATCTATTTATTGTCGTGCGCGGACAGCGATGAGGGCGGCGGAATTTACGAGTGCGAACTCAGCGAAAACGGTACGCTTAATCAAACCGATTATTTTGCTTGCGACCGGCCTATGTACGCCGTGCTTAAAGAAAATAAACTGCACGTTTTGCTTTGTCAACCGCTGGAAGACGATATATACAGCGGCTATTTTACGCTTAACGCCGATCTTACGCAGCCGTCGGCTATAAAAAGCACGCTCGGAAAGTGCGCGTGCCATCTTGCCGTAAGCGGCGATGATACATATATCGTCAACTATCTGAGCGGCAATTTAAGCAAGAACGGAGAAAGTGCCGTCTATCATGCCGGAAAGGGAGTAAGTCAGCCCCGCCAGGACGCTCCGCACACGCATTTTACCGCCGTGTCGAAAGACGGAAAATATGTGTTCTGCACCGATCTCGGACTGGATACGCTTTACGTCTACGACCGCAATCTGAAAGAAATAACCTGCGCGAAAGTCCCGGACGGATACGGAATACGCCACCTGGCTTTTTCGGACGACGAAAAAATCGTATATGCGGTCAACGAGCTTGTGCCGTCGGTAAGCGTGTTCACGTTTGATAACGGTGCTTTGGAACTGAAAAACACGTTGTTGCTGCCTTGTGAAAAGCCTAATCTCACCGCCGCCGCGATAAGAAGAGGGAAAGGCAACCTTCTGTACGTTTCGGTGCGCGGAGAAAACGCCGTGTTTGTGCTTAAAGCGGACAAAACCGAGCTTGAAATTGCCGGCAAATACGATTGCGGCGGAATTGGACCCCGCGACTTCGACGTTTTTGGAAACTTTATGGTCGTGTGCAACGAAAATTCGCATAACGCAGCCGTTTTTCGCCTTGACGAAAAAGGTTTTATCGCCGAAAAAACCTGCGACTTTGTCTGCCGCGGAGTGCTTAACTGCCTGAAAGCCGAATAATCTTATCAATTAACAAAGGTTGATAAAAAGCTAAAAATAGGACATTTTTGCGACGTAAAATCAGCAATTATGTCCTATTATTATTTTGAGACGCAATTGATTTTTTATTGTATTAGTGGTATAATTAAAACAGCTTGAAATTCAAAAGCACAAGGAGAAAACACATGAGAGAAGTTTATTCGTTTGACCGCGACTGGAAATTCCGTCTCGGCGAACCCGAAGAAAACGATTCAAAATCACATTCGACGTCGTATTCGCTTTGCAAAACGGGCGGAGCGACAGGACCTGCCGGAAAAAATTACGACGACAAAGACTGGCAAACCGTCTGCGTTCCGCACGACTATCTTGCCGCAGCCGATTTTTCGGAAAACGAACTGCTGTCGCACGGGTATCGCGTGCGCAAAAACGCATGGTATCGCAAGAGTTTTGCGCTCCCCGCCGAACTCGAAGGCAAGACGATAACGCTGTGTTTCGAGGGCGTTTCGGTTTGCGCCGATTTTTATTTCAACGGTTCGCTGATCGCAAAGTCGATAAGCGCATACACCGAAATCACGCTTGACCTCACCGATCGCGCGTTTTTCGGAACGAGTGCGCTCAACACCATTGCCGTACATATCGACGGCACGAGCACCGAAGGCTGGTGGTACGAGGGCGCCGGAATTTATCGCCACGTAAAATTGTATGCCTCCGAGCCCGTTCATTTTGTTCATAACGGCGTATTTGTATCGTGCGAGCGCCTGAAATCGGATAAGCGGAAATGGAAGGTGAACGTTGCTGCCGAAACAAACAATCGCAGTTATGTCGACAATATGGCTGTAGTGAAAGCCGAACTGTTTTATAAAGGCAGCCTTTTTGCCAACTTCAAAAGCAAGCCGGCTAAAATTCCCGCTTCATCGGACAGAACGATAAAGTTTGCCGCAGTCGTATCCGATCCAAAGCTTTGGGACGTAGATAACCCCAATCTCTACGACGTTGTAATCACTCTTTCGGTAAACGGACAGGCGGTTGACGAAGAAAAATTCCGAACAGGCTTCCGTTCGTTCCGCTACGACGCCGCGAAAGGCTTTTTCCTCAACGACAAGCCTCTTAAAATAAAAGGGACGTGCAATCATCAGGATCACGCCGGAGTGGGAGTCGCCGTCCCCGACAGCGTACAGTACTACCGCATACGCCTTCTCAAAGAAATGGGATCCAACGCCTATCGCTGTTCGCACAATCCGCCGGCAAAAGAAATTCTCGACGCGTGCGACGAACTCGGCATGATAGTAATGGACGAGGACAACTGCATGGTGAACATTGCCAAGTTCTTCCTGGAGTTCACGGTTGACGAATCCTGCGGCAAATGCCCGCCCTGCCGCATAGGCACGCGCAGAATGCTTGAAATACTGGACAGGATAACCCATGGCAAGGGCGAGGACGGGGACATAGAAAAGCTTGAAAAGCTGGCCAAGAACATAAAGGCCTCCGCCCTTTGCGGCCTTGGGCAGACCGCGCCCAACCCCGTATTGTCCACGCTTCGATACTTCCGCGACGAATACGAGGCGCACATTTACGAAAAGCGCTGCCCCGCGGGCGTTTGCAAGGCGCTGCTCAGCTACGCCATAGACCCCGAAAAGTGCCGCGGATGCAGCCTGTGCGCGCGCAACTGCCCCGCAGGAGCCATAAGCGGGCAGGTACGCAGCCCATTCGTTATAGACAACAAGAAGTGCATAAAATGCGGCGCGTGCGAAGCAAGCTGCAAATTCGGCGCGATAGTGAAACGGTAAAGCACGCGGTGAAATTGCGAAGATGGGGGACGCGATGGCGTTCCCCTGGTTTTTGTATATCGTCAACCCCTCAGTCAATCCGCCTTGCAGCGTATTGCCAACCAAAGAACCCGTTAGCTATTTCCAAACGCTTTTTATCCGCATTCATACCCAAAGCTGATGAAAAAAGTGCTATAATGCTTGAACAGAGCGAAAATATGAATTTGGCGGAGAGATCTTTATGAAACCATTTGAAAATATTATCCCAAGGGATTTCCAAGGCGGAGTGCTTGTCCTTAAAAACGGTCAGGTTGTTTTTGAACATTGCCAAGGCAATGCTGACTGCGGCACAAACACTCCCTTCACATCACATACCAC
>USKH01000087.1 GCA_900555125.1 uncultured Clostridium sp. | reverse complement strand
AAAAATTATCTTTCCTCGCGGAAGTAATTGATGCCCAGCGACGCAGGCGGCTGAGTTTCTTTTTTGCCTACTATACTCGTAACTATAAGCACTATAATCGTGATGACGTAGGGCAGAAGCTCCACTATTCTTCCCGAAGCCAGGCTGGGAAGCTTAATGCCGAACGCCGAACTGTAGCTGTTGAAAACGTACAGGAAGCCAAACACAACCGATCCCGCAATGGCAAGATCGGGTTTCCACACGGTAAATATAACAAGCGCGATTGCCAGCCAGCCGAACGCCTGAATAGTGGACGAATTCATCCAGCTACCTTTGCTTTCGCACATGACGTAGTACAGTCCGCCCAATCCCGCGATTGCCGCGCCGATGAGAATGGCTGCATATTTATAAGCATTGATATTTATGCCGGCTGCGTCCGCGGTTGCGGGGTTTTCGCCGACGGCGCGAAGATTTAAGCCGACGCGCGACTTTTTAAGCAAAATCGCCATGATTATCGCAAGCGCGATTGCAATGTACACAAGTATTCCGTGCGACAGGAAAATGTCGGCAAACCAGCCCAGATTTCCAAGACTCGGAAAGATATCGACAAGCGATCTTCTGAGCACGACGCTTGCGTAATTAAATCCGCGCTTTGTAAGCGTTCCCATAAAATAATCGGTAAAACCCGCGCCGAAAGTAGTGAGAGCAAGACCGGTAATGTTCTGATTGCAACGAAGCGTTACCGTGAGAAAGGCATATATAAGACCGCCGAACGCGGCAAACAGCATTGCAAAGAACACGGCGAGCAGGAACACGGCTATCCACGAGGGATTGGAGATGTTGTGCATATTGGTAACAAACATTTCCTGCGCGATTTTATCGCCGATTACAGGCACTCCTACGGCTGTGGTTACCGCGTCGGGCAAACTTTTAAGATACAGTTCTACGCCGAAGCAGCCGCCGAAAGTACCCATGCACATGATGCCGGGCATACCCAGATTGAGATGTCCTGCCTTTTCGTTAAGAGTTTCGCCAAGACAGCCGAACAAAAGCACGACTCCTATTCCTATTGCGGCAATAATACAAGATACCATTATTTGTTACCTCCCTTGTCGAGATAGTTTCCGTAAGGCGCAGTTGCCTTTTTGCGACACTTGATCGAATATTCGAGGAAGAATTCGCTTGCGATTATGCAGAAGTATATAACGCCAAGCACAATATTGGAAGCGGCATTGTTGGTAAGACCGAAGTTGGTACGAACCGACGACATTCCCTTGTCTACAAACGATATGAAGAATGCCGCAACCAGCATCATAATCGGATCGAGTTTACCCAGCCACGCAACCATTATAGCCGTAAAGCCCATATTGTTTGCGGTGCTTGTAGAAACCGTGTGGTTGATTGAGCCTGCAAGCAGCACGCCCACCAGACCGCATATCGCGCCCGAAAGAACCATGGTGCGAATTATTACCTTTTTGACGTTCATTCCCACATATCTCGCGGTATTTTCGCTCTCGCCCACTACGCTTACTTCAAAGCCGTGTTTACTGAACTTGAAGTAAATGAAAATTAACGCGAACACCACGGCGGCAACAATCGCGCAGATAAGATTTGCACTGTTTTTTACGCCGGGAATATTGATATTTGCAGCCGAAATGGGTTTAAGCGTTCCGCTTCCCGAATCGCCGTAAGCGGCAAGGAAGTATGAGGTAAGTCCCACTGCGATATAGTTCATCATCAGGGTGAACAGCGATTCGTTGGTTTTGAAAAACGCTTTAAAAATAGCCGGGATAACCGCCCAGGCGGCACCTGCCAGCACGCCGAACACGATCATCAGTATTATTACTACCGCGTCGGGAGCTTTTCCGCCCATAAATTTCATGAACATGGTGGTGACAAGTGCGCCGATAAGAATCTGACCGTTGCCGCCAAGGTTCCAGAATTTCATTTTGAATGCGGGCAGCAGCGCGAAGCTTACAAGCACCAGCAGCGCGAATTTCTGCACGAACGAGCCGCGGCTCGTGCTTGAACCGAACACTCCTTTGAAAAGATAAGCAAAAAATTCAAACGGATTGTTTCCCTTCTGCGATATCAAAGCGCAGAAAATCGAACCGATTATCAGCCCGATAAACACGGCGGACAACTTTATTACAATGGTCTGCCACAGAGGCGTATTCGAGCGTTTAACGACGTGTATCGGAGATTCTTTTTTATAACTGTTATCTTTCATCGTTGTTACTCTCCTTTTTTTCTTCCTTTTCTCGTTTTTCCTCGGCTTTACGCTCGGCTTCCATCCACTGTTCGCCGGTGAGATTACTGTCTTTCGCAATACCGAGGTTTTTGTCTTTCTTCTCTTCGGTAAGGTTGAGCGATCCGGTCATCATAAGACCAAGCTGCTCTTTGTCGGTTTTTTCGGCGTGAACTATGCCCATTACTTTGCCGTGGCACAGAACCATGATTTTGTCGCACAGAGCAAGCATGACGTCGAGGTCTTCGCCGACAAACAAAATACCTGTCCCTTTTTCCTTTTGTTCGTTGAGAATATCGTATATTACGTACGCCGAGTTAATATCAAGCCCTCGCACGGGGTACGCCGTGACTATTACGTTGGGGGCGGATTCGATTTCTCTGCCCACCAGCACTTTCTGAACGTTTCCGCCCGAAAGACGACGCACGGGCGTTTCGCTTGAAGGAGTGACTATACTCAGTTTTTCGATCAGTGCGTTCGCCCTTGCCCGCGCTTCCTTTCTGTCCACAAACACGCCTCTTTTGTCCGCGTACGTCTTAAGCATCATGTTGTCGGTGATGCTCATGGAAGGAACCAATCCCATGCCCAGTCGGTCTTCGGGAATAAAGCTCATGGACACGCCCTTTTCGATTATTTCGCGCGGGGGCAGACCCACTATGCTTTCGCCTTTGTGCATGATAAAACCTTCGGATATCGGACGAAGACCGGCAATTGCCTCGCACAATTCCTTCTGTCCGCAGCCGGTTATACCTGCAACGCCCAGAATTTCGCCGCCTCTTATATAAAAACTTGCATTTTTAATGGCAAGGTTGCCGTCGTCTGCTTTTACCGACAAATCTCTTATTTCAAGAAGCGGACGGTCGAATTTGATTTCGGGACGGTCGATTTTAAGCTCGACTTTCTTGCCCACCATCATTTCGGTGAGAATTTTCTCGTTTGCGTCTTTGGTTTCTATCGTGCCGATATATTCGCCTTTGCGCAAAATGGCAACGCGGTCGGATATTTCCATGACCTCGTTTAATTTGTGGGTGATTATTATTATCGATTTACCGTCTTCGCGCATGTTGCGGATGACGGCAAACAGCTTTTCGGTTTCCTGCGGGGTAAGCACCGCGGTAGGCTCGTCGAGAACGAGAATATTGGCGCCGCGGTACAGCACCTTTACTATTTCGAGAGTCTGTTTTTCCGACACGGACATGTCGTAAATCTTTTTGTCGAAATTTATTTCAAAACCGTAACGGGCGCATATTTCTTCCACGTCCGAACGTATTTTTTTCAGATTGAATGTAATTTTTTTATCCAAGCCCAGTGCAACGTTCTGAATACCGGTGAAAATGTCCACCAGTTTGAAGTGCTGATGCACCATGCCTATCCCGAGGGCATGCGCGTCCTTGGGCGTTTTTATCGACGCAAGTTCTCCGTCGATGTAAATGTTTCCCTCATCGGGGTAATAAATGCCCGAAAGCATATTCATAAGCGTGGTTTTACCGCTTCCGTTTTCGCCGAGCAGCGACAAAACTTCGCCTTTATAAACGTCAAAAGAAACGCCGCTGTTTGCCTTCACTTCTCCGAAGGTTTTGCCGACGTTTTCAAATTTAACGGCTACTTGCTTTTCTCCGATTGCAAAATTGTTCGTTTCAGCCTGCATAGCTTCACCTGTCCTGTAAAAATAATATATCCAAGGGGCAGAATAAACTACCCCTTGGGTATAAAGTCGATCGGTTTTTTATAATTTAGTCAATAATATCGATGCCTACGATATCGATGTCGAAGTAAGGAGCCGAACGGTTGGTTGCGGTGTTGGACTCGTCGAAATAAGTAATTTCGCCTGCGGTCTTTACAACTTCTACGCCGTTCTGCTTAGCAGCGGTGATCTTGCCGTTTTCGTCTTTGGTAACGTCGGTAAGAGCTGCGAAAGCGCCACCGGCATAATCCTTGATTGCAAACTTGGAAGTATCGAATACTTTCATGGTGCCTGCTTTAAGCTGAGCTGCGACAGCCGCAACTGCTTCTTCGGTTCCCTTAGCGGGTGCCTTTGCGCCGAAAGAGCTGAGGCAAACCGAGCCGCTGTAAAGGTCGTTGCCCATGCCTGCGGTCCAGTCTTTAGCGATTGCGGTACCGTTCAGAACGCATCCGATTGCATATTCGAAATAGGGTTCCCAGTTAATTCTGGACGAAACGATGAAGGTGTTGGGGCACTGGGATTCGGTGCTGCCGTTGTAGGAAACGTTGGGGACGTTCTTGGTTTCGCAAGCCTTGGGTGCGCCCCAGGAGTCTGCGTGCTGGGAAATAAGAACGCATCCTTGGTCGATAAGAGCGGTTGCTGCATTCGATTCCAGAGTTTCTTCGTACCAGCTGAGGGTGAACTTAACTTTCATGTTGACGGTGGTAACGCCTTCAACTCCTTCCATTGCTCTTCTTACGCCAAGCAGCCAGGAAGTATAGCCGGACTTAACTTCGGCATAGGGATGAGCGCCTACGTAACCGACGGTGATAACTCCGTCTTTTGCGATGGTGTTGTCTGCGGCGTACATTTCTTTAAGCTTAAGACCTGCGGCATAGCCTGCGAGGAATCTTCCTTCGTAGATGTTAGCGAAAGCGTTGTGGAAGTTGGTGAGAGTGGTGTCGTTCTGCATCGAGGTTCCGGTTGCGTGAGCAAACTGAACGTCGGTGTGTTCGGCTGCGGTGACTCTCAGATATTCTTCGTGACCGAAGGAATCGGCAAACACAAATTTGCAACCTTCTTCAACCAGTTCGTTTGCTGCGGTGGTGCAGCCTTCGTCTTCGCCGATACCGGTTTTGATAACTGCTTCTACGCCGGTCTTTTCGCAAGCGGCTTTGAAAGCGTCGATGAAGTTTTTGTCGTACGTCGAGTTGTCATCGTGCAGAGTGATGAGACCGACTTTGGTTTTTTCGGTTTTTTTCTCACCGGGGTTGCATGCGGCAAACGCGAAGCAGCAGGTAGCTGCCGTTACTACGGCGAGCAAAAGTGTGATAAATTTTTTCATTATAAAAAATACCTCCGTACCCTTTCGGGTAATTATAACTTAGTAAGTTCATCACTTTCCCTTGGCTGTAAATCGTATTCAGTTGTTGCGGAAGACTATCTTTCCGTCTTCCATGCTCTCGACTATCGCAAGCGAGAGAAGATCGACGCCCTTTTCGCGGAGCGCGTCGCCGCCGCCCTGAAAACCTTTTTCGATTGCGACGCTCATTCCGACGAGGTTGGCTTTCGCCTGACCCACGATGTCGAGAAGCGCGTTTGCGGCGTTACCCACGGCAAGGAAGTCGTCGATTATCAGAACGTTTGAATTCTGCGGCAGATATTCCTTGGGCAGGGATATAATGTTTACGCCCGGACGGGTGAACGAGCGACATTCCGCTTCGTACGCTTCGCCTTTGGCGTTTAAGGATTTGCTTTTTTTGGCGAAAACGGCTTCACAGTTCAATCTTTCAGCCACCAGCACGGCAAGAGCTATTCCCGAAGCTTCGACGG
>USKH01000086.1 GCA_900555125.1 uncultured Clostridium sp. | reverse complement strand
TATAAAAACAAAGGGCGGGAAAACTTGTCGTTTCACCCTTTGCACTATGAAGATCAGAGATTCGGCGAAGATGTTTTTCGTGAACGTGTAACGATTTTGTACTACCGTATATAAAAAAACGACCCGTCGGTTAAAACGGGCGTTAATGATTTTTAATATTCGGCATTGACGGAAGGTGCGGCTTTACGGAGTTTTATCAAAAGCGCAATGGTTACTTCGTGGCGGTTTTTTCGAGATTAAGAAGGGCTATTTTGTTATTTATTCCGCCGCCGAAGCCCACCATGGCGCCGTTTGCTCCGACAACGCGGTGGCAGGGAATTATTATGCACAGGCGGTTTGAACCTACCGCTCCTCCCACTGCCTGAGCGGACATTTTGCCGCCCGACTGCTCTGCGAGCGTGCGGGCGATATCTCCGTACGTAACGATTTTGCCATATGGGATTTCGGAGAGCAAACGGTATACACGGGCTCGGAAAGGCGACGATGCAAACGACTTTACGGGGAAATCGACGGGCGGATTTTTGCCCGAAAAATACTCGTCCAGCCAGCGTTTTGCTTTATCGAATACGGGCAAATCCTTTCGTTCGGCGACAGAGAATTTTTTGCAGTCAAATGAGTTTTCAAAAATAAGACCGGTGAGCGCGGTGCCGTCGGAAAACAAAATTACGTCGTCGAATTGCGGCGGCGTAAGGTATTTGCAGGTATAAATATCGGTGTTAATCGTGTTTTTCATCGGTAGGACATCCTTCCGATTTTATTACGTCATGGCTTTTTTCATCCGATTCTTGCGTGTTTTCGGTATTTTTTTCATCCGGAACTGCGGTTTTTCCCGATTTACCGCCGAAATATTTGCCGAGCGGCGGGATAAACGAAAGTCCGGTCTGTCCGGACACGAGAGCAATCAGCATAAGCACGGCTCCGACTATAAACATAGGCGACATGCTTTCGTCGCCCCACAGCCAGCCTGCGAGCGCGCCGAACACCGATTCCATGGACAAAAGAACCGCACTGGCGGCGGCTTTGGTATATTTCTGACCGAAGCTTTGGCAAAGGTATGCAAAACCGGACGAGAGTATTCCCAAAAACAACATGGCGAAAATCGTGCCGGAATTTTTAACGGCGGCAAGCGGGAACGCTCCGTCGTAAACGGGGGCAACTATCCACGCAAGCGCCGCAGCAAACAGGAATTGCAGCATTGTAAGAAGGCATATGTCGTCGGTTTTGGTAAACGAGGACAACGCTATTATGTGCAGAGCGAAAAACAGGCTGCATATAACGGTTAAAACGTCGCCTTTATTTACGGAAAAGCCCGAAAGACTGATAAAGCCTATTCCTATTATTGCGATAATTGCGCAGATAAAGTCCAACAGGTCCGGCTTTTTACGAAAAATCAGCGCACCGAGAAGCGGCACCAACACTACGTACAAAGCGGTTAAAAATGCGCTGTTGCCTGCGGTTGTGTATTTTGCTCCTATTGTCTGAAAAGCATATGCGGTAAACAAAAGCGCGCCCACGATAAGCCCGTGAATCCACGTTTTTTTTGTCATGTTTTTATAACGCGGAATAAACACGAGTGCAAGAAAAGCCGCCGCTACGGTGAATCGGAAAGCTATCATATAGACGGCTCCGACATTATGTACTTCGTTTTTTACCACGACAAAAGCTACGCCCCATATTATCGTTGCGGCGAGAAGCGCAAGCGGCGCGATTATTGAATTTATTCTGCGTTTATCCATAGCGATTATTTTAACATATTGCAAAAAAATTTGCAAGCCGAGTGCGATAAACGCATGAAAATTTTTAAATTTTTATCGGCTGACACTCGTGTTTGATTTATGCTTTTCTTTGCCGATAATTCTGTAAGCGCAGAAACTGCCGCTCGAAGCCGCGGACGGCAATCCGCCCGGTCCCGTTACCCACTGGCTTGCAAGAAAAAGATTTTTTACGCCTTTCACCTTATCGCGTAAAAGTGCGCTGCCTTTTGCGTTCACGGCGGAAATAAAGCTCATGTACGCGCCGCGGTAAGCGTTACAACGCGAGGCATACGAAACCGGCGTCCACACGTCGAAAACTTCAGTTTTACCGGCAATGCACGGAAACGCCTCTTCCGCTCTTTTTTGTATTTCCGCGGCAAGTTCGCGTTTTTTGTCCGAATAAGCGTTCTTATCGGCGACAAGCTCGCTCCAGAAAGTAAAATCTTTTTCGGTTTGCGGTACGGACACCTGAACGACGCATTCACCGTCCGGCGCAAAACTCGGATCGTACGAATACGACTGAACGGACATTCTGTTTATTATGCGCGTGCCGACTTTAAGTTCGCGGCAGGGAACGACGGTAGTTTCGCTGAGTTCGGGAAATACGCCTTTAACCGAATACGCCGCCTGAAAGCTGCTTTCGACAGGGAACCAATCGCGTTTTTCGTACATTTTTTTAAGTTTTGCGGGCATGTATTTTTCGGGCAGCAGCCGATGAAAGGCAAAATAGGGATCGACGGCGCACACGACGTAATCGGCAAAACGGGTTTGACCGTTTTCGAGCAGAACGCCGGTAGCCTTTCCTTTTTCTATGATTATTTGCTTTACCGGGCAAGAGGTGTTGATTTTGCCGCCGAGCGAGGTAATTTTATCCGCTATTCTTTCCGCCGTTTTAAGCGAGCCGCCGAGAGGTATATCGCCGTTGCCGCTCGTCACGGTTGCATACGACACCAAAAATGCGTTTACTTTGTATTTCGCGGGCATATAGTCGACTATTGCCTGCCTTATAAGCGGATGTTTAAAGCGTGCGGCAAGCGAAACTAAATCGTCATTGTTGTATTCGCTCATGCCCTTTATCACGGGCGCCATTATTTTACCCAATCGCAAAAGTTCGCCGACGGACATTTTGTCAAACGGCTTTTTTGCCGGCATAGCCATACCTTCGGCGGCTTTCACCGCGTCGAAGAGTTTGTTTATTTCTTTGCCGTCCTCGGGCGACAGTGCAAGAAATTCCGCTCTCGATTTTTCGATATCGCGATAAAAACTCAGTTTTTGTCCGACGTAAACCGATGAGTAAAATGTTTGCTTTTCGTACAACTTCACTTCGTCCGAAAGCGCACCCGTTTCGCGCCATAGCCCATTCAGCTCGGTGCCGGGGCGCGTGCCGGTCATCCAGTGAATACAGTTGTCTATGGTGTAGCCTCGTCTTTTCCAGCTGCTACACATTCCGCCGACAACGTTATTTTTTTCGTAAACGGTAACGTCGAAACCGATTTTTTGAAGCTTTGCGCCGCAAGTAAGCCCGGCTATTCCGCCGCCGATTATCATTACTTTTTTCATTTTTTTCTCCGCAAATATTTTTACAAAAGCAATTATATCACAATCGGCAATAAAATACAAGTTTTGCAGCGCATAAAAAACGCCCGGAACAAGTCCGGGCGAGCCCCCCCTTAGCCGTTTTGCCTTAACATTACGCTTTGATAAAGGTAAGGCAGCCGGCGGGCTTACCCTCCTCGCTCATAACGGTAATGCCGTTGGCGTGGCAGACATTGTCTTTGTTGAAAATGCAATTTGCGGTACACGCAACCGCGGTGTCTACGTTGTAATTGGCTTTTTTGAAATCCGATGCCGCTTCGACGTCGGTTTTTCCGGAAACCGGCGTATAGGTAAGGCAATCGGCGTGCTTATCGACGTCGATATTCTTTGCGCAGCAGCAATAGCCCTTGTTGTGCTTACATCTCGTAAGTCCGCATTTTAAGTCTTTCATGGTGTTATACCTCCGAAATTAAATAGCGAATAAATTCGCCTGCACTATTATTTTTGCACCTAATAAAATAAAATATTCCCGTACTTGACAAAATTTACGTTTCGCTATATAATATATGCAAAGAATAAGGAGTAAACACATTCAAATGAAAGTAATTCTCTTGAAAGACGTAAAAGGTCAGGGCAAAAAAAACGACGTTATAGAAGTAAGCGACGGATACGGCAGAAACTTCCTTATTAAAAACGGACTTGCCACCATTGCAACCTCCACGCAGGTTAACAGCATCAACATTTCCAAAGCAGCCGAGGAAAAACGCAAAGCCGCCGAAAAAGCCGAAGCGATAAAGCTGGCAAAAGAGCTTGAAACAAAAACGGTTGTCGTCGAAATTAAAACGGGCGAAACCGGAAAGCTGTTCGGCGCACTTAACACTCAGGCGATAGCCGACGCACTCAAAAAACAGGGCGTGGATATCGATAAGAAAAAAATCGTTTTGTCCGATCCCATTAAATCGGTGGGCGAATATATCATTACCGTCAAGCCTTATGCGGAAGTTTCAGCAAAGCTGAAAGTTATCGTAAAAGCCGCTCAGTAAAGTAATATTTTCGCCGCTTAAAGGGTATTATTCTTTTTGCGGCGGTTTTTTTAATGACAATGAAGCTTTTCAAAAACAATTCCACCGAAATAATCGAAAATATCGACGAAATAAAAAAAGAAAAGCGGCTTTCTCTTCTTAAAAAAGGCAAGCTGAAAAGAAAAGGCGTAACCGCTTTGTGTTTAGGCGGAGGCGGCGCACGCGGCTTTGCTCACATAGGCGCGATTAAAGCGTTTGAAGAGGCGGGTTTACAGTTCGATATTATTGCGGGAACGAGCGCGGGCGCGATAGTGGGCGCGTTATATGCGTACGGCATTTCCGCCGACCGGATGCTGGACTACGGCTCGGTTTTAAGCAATCGCGACATTCACAACGGCAACTTTTTAATGCCAAACGACCCCGTTAAAATCGCTCGGATAATAACAGACTTTATCGGCGACGCCACTATCGAGGATATAAACGCGCGTCAGGGCAAACGCTTTGCATGCGTTGCGGTTGACCTGATCACGGCAAACCAGATTTTTTTTACCAAAGGGCATGCCGCAACGGCGGTTTCGGCATCGGCATGCGTTCCTCTGTTTTTCAGACCGGTTGTGTACAACGGTATGCATCTCGTGGACGGCGGCGTTCTTAACAATATTCCAACCGACCTGTGCCGCATACTGGGCGCGGACAACGTTGTGACCGTGGACGTTAACCCGACTCGCGGCGAAGGCTCGGACAAACTAAGCACTCCGTCCGTCATCAAAACGGTTTTTTCGATAATGAGCACCAATGCTTCGATAAGCGGAATTGTCGATTCGGACGTGCTTATTCCGGTTGACACGGACGAATTTTCGTCCGCCAGCAAAGAAGGATTTTCGGAAATGTATAAACGCGGTTACGACGCCGCAAAAAATAAAATCTACGACATAACAAAGGTTATGTTCAAATAAAATTCGGAGATAAACAACATGATTAAACACGTGGTAATGTGGAAATTCAAGCCCGGTACAAACGAGCAAATGAACAAATTTTTGCAGGCTCTTAAAGACCTCGACGGCAAAATAGACGTTTTGCGCTCGATGGAAATTGGTGTAAACCAAGGCTCGGACGACAACTGCGACGCGGTTCTTATCACCACTTTCGACAGCTTTGAAGACCTGCATACATATGCCACTCATCCGTTGCACGTGGCGGCTTCCTCTCTTTGCAAGCAAATCCGCGTAAGTCGCCATGCCGTCGATTTCGTAATCTGACAGTTTGCATAGCTAAACATAATAAACGTACCCCGAATACGTTTTTACTCGGGGTACGTTTTTTGTTATACGGCATTAAAACAATCCGCTTATTATTCCGTCATCGTCAACGTCGATATTCTCGGCGGCGGGGGTTTTGGGAAGCCCCGGCATTGTCATAATATCGCCGGTAAGCGCAA
>USKH01000085.1 GCA_900555125.1 uncultured Clostridium sp. | reverse complement strand
TGCATGCCTCAGCGTTCTTTTCTATATAATATAGAAAAAGCCACGAACCACACCCGTATATAATTTCCGACGAAGCACAAAAACAAGTATTTGCGCATGACAATAAATTATTCGGCAAAAAAGCTTAAACAAAAATTTTTTTGAAAAATACGTAAAAACGCTGGTCAAACGCAGACAAATGTAGTATAATACCGGCGAAAGAACTATTATGGAGGGTAATTATGCCATTAGTTACAACAAAAGAAATGTTTGCGAAAGCGTATGCCGGTCATTATGCAATCGGCGCGTTCAACGTAAACAACATGGAAATGATTCAGGGAATCGTAGAAGCCGGTAAAAAACAGCAGGCTCCGCTTATTCTTCAGGTTTCCAAGGGCGCAAGAAATTACGCTAACCCCAAATACCTAAAGAAATTGGTTGAAGCGGCTGTAGAAGATTCCGGTCTTCCCATCTGCCTGCATCTCGATCACGGCGATTCGTACGAGCTGTGCAAGTCCGCTATCGACGACGGATTTACCTCTGTTATGATCGACGCGTCTTCGCTTCCTTTTGCCGATAACATCAAAGTGACCAGCGAAGTCGTCAAATACGCTCACGATCACGGCGTAGTAGTCGAAGCAGAACTCGGTAAACTTGCCGGCATCGAAGACGAAGTAAACGTATCCGACGAAAATGCCTGCTACACCGATCCCAACCAGGTCGAAGAATTTGTTAACAGCACCGGAGTAGATTCGCTTGCAATCGCAATCGGAACTTCGCACGGCGCATATAAATTCAAAGGCGAAGCAAAACTCCGTTTCGATATTCTCGATGAAGTAGCAAAACGTTTGCCCGAATTCCCGATTGTTCTGCACGGTGCTTCCTCCGTCATTCCCGAATACGTTGATATAATCAATAAGTACGGCGGAACTATGCCCGGAGCAAAAGGCGTTCCGGAAGATATGCTGAGAAAAGCAGCCACCATGGCTGTGTGCAAAATCAACATCGACTCCGACTTGCGTCTTGCATTCACCGCGGCAATCAGAAAGCATTTTGTGGAGAACCCCTCTCACTTCGATCCCAGACAGTATCTGGCACCCGCAAGAGCACTCATCCAGGAATGCGTAGAGCATAAGCTCGTAAACGTCCTCGGCTGCAACGGAAAAGCGTTCAACTAATACAAAAAACACAAAAAAGCTTCGTAAATTTTACGGAGCTTTTTTCTTTATGTAGTTTGCCTAAAATTATCTGCCGCCGATTTTTGTACGTCCAATATCCAAGTACTATGTCACGCATAGTACTTAAAAACGCGATTTAGCAAATAAAAACATGTTAAATCGCGTTTTTTTGCGGTCATTTAGCGGTCATTTATTCGCTTCTTTCTTCTTTTCTTCTATATAAGCAAGAAAATCCTTAACGCCTTTTTCGTTACCGTTTTCGGATGGATAATAAAATTTTTTGTTTTTAATTCCGTCGGGTAAGTATTGCTGACGAACATATCCTCCGAAATCATGCGGATAAAGATAAGGCTTATCCGATTTATCGCCGGTAGAAAAATCCGTATTTCGCAAATGCAGGGGAACAAAGTCGTCTTTCTCGTTTTCGGCAGCGCATTTTGCCGCTTCCTTTGCCAGATAGACTTTATTTGATTTTGGCGCGGTGCACAAGTAAATTATTGCATGAGCGAGAGTAAGCTCTCCTTCCGGCATTCCGATTTTTTCAAATGCCGTCATAGCCGACGTAACAAACTGCAAAACAGAGCTGTCCGCCATTCCCACATCTTCGCTTGCGTGAGCAATCATTCTTCTGAACAATATCAAAGGATCAAACCCCGCGGCAATCAAACGGAATGCCCAAAATAAAGCGGCGTCTGGATCGGATCCTCGCAAACTTTTACAAAACGCGCTTAACATATCATAAGTCGTGCTTTCGTTTATCGAAACCGACTTTTTTTGTACCGACTGCTCGGCAACCGACTTATCGATGATTATTTTTCCCGCATTATCCGGAGGCGTTGACAATGCCGCAAGCTCAAGTGCGCCGAGTGCTTTTCTCATATCCCCGGCACAACTCCACACTATATGCTCGACAGCGTCGTCGGTAATTTGGATATCAAAATTACCCAGTCCGTTTTTCTTGTCCGAGAGAGCGCGCATTATTCCTTTTTTTATATCGTCGTCTTTCAGTGCTTTAAGCTCGAAAATGCGACATCTGCTGACTATAGCTTTAGTCATTGAAAGGTTCGGATTTTCGGTGGTGGAACCTACAAATATTATGCTGCCGTCCTCCATTGCCGACAGGACACAGTCCGACTGCGCCTTATTCCAACGATGGCACTCGTCCAGCAACAAATATGTTTTCTTTCCGTAAACGTGCAGTTTTTCGCGCGCCTCTTCTATAACTTTTTTCGCGTCGGCAACGCCGCTCGACACAGCGTTAAGCTTTACAAAATCTGCGTTTGTAGAATTTGCGATTATTGAAGCAAGCGTCGTTTTTCCCGTTCCCGGCGGTCCCCAGAAAATGCAATTACCTAATTTATCGGTCTTGATCGCACGGACAAGTAAAGATCCAGGAAAAATTATATGTTGCTGACCGTAAAAATCGGCAAGTGTTTGAGGCCGCATGCGATCGGCAAGCGGTTTTGACGAATTTGTATCGTTTTGTGCAAAATCAAATAAATCCATAAACAAATTATAGCACAAAAAAATATTTATTTCAAGTTTATCGACTTCTTTTCAGCGTTATTGTTTTATCGTTTTTCAGGTTTTTAAGATCAAGAGTATTTGTGTTGTATTCTACTTCGCCGTATACAATCCGCCACTGCTCGCCTTCATCTCCGTTATCTATGTTTACGTTCAGCGTTTTACCTTCGTATCGCACCGTAACAAATGCACGTTTTACCTCGGTAGGCAAATTCGGGGAAAAAGAAACTACTCCGTTTTTAATTTCGATTCCGAAAAGTTTTTTTATTATCGTAACGTACATCCACGAAGCCGAACCGGTGTACCAACTCCATCCTGCTTTACCTGTATTTTTTCCGGAATACACATCGGCACTCATAACATAAGGTTCGGCGCCGTAAATATCGCCGTTATATTTGCGATAATGCTCAACGGGATTTAGCATTGTCAGATACTTAAAAGCCTTTTCGGTTTGCCCCAATTCGTACAATGCGTACACAAACCAAACGGCAGCGTGCGTATATTGTCCGCCGTTCTCCCTGACGCCGGGCGGATAATCGCCTATATATCCCACTTTTTCGCTATGCTCAAACGGCGGATCGAGCAATTTAATTATTCCGTTTTTTTCATCTACAAGCACTTTCTCGGCACATTCAATGGCAGATAAAGCCTTTTCCGATGTTGTTATACCGCTTATCGCCGCGTACGCCTGAGTAAGCAAATCCATTTTACATTCCGCACTTTTTTCATTGCCTAAAATCGTCCCGTCATCGGCAATTGCACGAATAAAATATTTTCCGTTAAAACATGCTTCCACCCCGGCTTTTAAGAGAGATTTTTTTTCAAAATAATATTTTTTCTCCGAGGGCAGTGTAATATAACGCGCAAATTTAACTATTACTTCGTACAAAAACATCGAAAGCCACACGCTTCTTCCTTTTCCGCCCGCCCCAACAAGATTCATTCCGTCATTCCAGTCGCCTCCGTGCATATACACAAGCCCGTCCGGTGCAATTTCTTCGCACACGGACACAATCGCACGTTTGCAGTGTTCCAACAAACTTTCCGAATTCTTTTCGGGTTCCATCGCACAGCAAACGCTCTCTTCCCCCTTGGGAATAATTACGTTTTTTAAAAACGGAATTCTTTCGGCAAGAATAAAGCAGTCGCCGGTAAAAGAAATGTACTCGGATACAATATAAGGCAAAAAAAGCCGGTCGTCCATTATACGCGTTCTTACTCCGAAAAAAGGCTCGTGCCACCAGTGCATAACGTCGCCGTCGGCAAATTGATGTTCTGCGCAACGAATAATATGTTTTTTTACGGCCGCACAATCTATATAAAGCATAGTAAGGCAATCTTGCAGCTGATCGCGGAATCCGTACGCGCCGCTTATCTGATAATAACCCGCACGCCCGTAAAATCTGCTGCAATAAACCTGATACGGCAACCATTTTGCAAGCACAGAGAGACCGGAATCAAAATTTACATCTATACACGAAAGTAATTTATACGCGCTTGTCGAACGAAACGCTTCTCTTTGAAAGTCTTCGTTTTCCGCATTTGCGCCTATCAGTATACCGATTCTTGTTTTTATGCCGAATACTATGTCAGACATAGTACTAAAATACGGCAGCTTTGATGATTTTTGCATTGTTTTCCCGATAATATCACAATTATCGTTTTTAATATCAAAGTCGGCACCTGTAAATATTATCCACGCTTTGCGTCCGTTTTTTGTGTTTACAACACAAAATTTATTATCTTCTACTTTTGTAAATTCAATATGATAAAAATGATTTTCAAAGAAATCGCCCAAAACCGGTGCGATGGCAAATCCGATGTCGACTTTTCTGTTTTCGTCCGTAAGGTTTTCTATATCAACCGAATAAGCCTTACTCCCGTTTTCGGTTATAAAAACGCTAACCGAAGTTTTTATACCGTTATATCCCAGCACAAATTCCGTCATCCCGAAATTCTGACGACAATACCCCTTGGTTATTTCGCTTAATCCGTTTATTTTCCACGAATTACCTTTTTCGGACACAAACAAAAGCTCGCTGCAAGCTTCGTAAGTTAAAAAAGCGCTTGTTTTTTCTTCTCTCGAATTTTTTCCGAATGAAAAACCGCCGCCTCGACTCGTTGTTATCGTTCCTCCCTCAGAATTGGCAATAACGTTACAAAACGGTCGTTTGCCCGGCTTGGTAATAATAAACGAACAATCGGGCGCAAAATATCCGCATGAAAGAGATAGCTTTTTTTCGGGCAAGTTTATTTCCGGAGTATCGTATATTTTGCTTCTCAAGTAAAAAGTTTTATTGCTAACGCTACTCAAAGTTCCGTCAATATAATACTCTGCGAAAATCTTCGAAATTTCTTCTCCGATTTTTTCGGAAACAATCTCCGTTTTACAGTCATGAGGCAAAACGTCGTAGATACCCGAAGCTCTTACAGCCGATTCGACTTCGTTTTTCAATCGTGAAAAATAACCGTCCGCTTCCGCAACCGAAATTACGACCTCGAACATAAGCCCGTATTTATACAGCATGATAAAGGTTTTTAACTTTTTTTCAAGCGCAAAAACATCCGATGCGCATTTAACAAAAACCGTGTTGACCGGATAATTATAGCTATATCCGGCTTTATCCAGCAAAACGTTACAACCAAAACTTACGTTCATGAGCCTTGCGGCAAGCCGACATTCGTCAATACTCATTCCGTTTGTCTTTTCCGGCAAAAGCGCATCGCTTATTTTTTCAACCGGATTTTCGTCGCCAAGCACTTTCGCACGACGATATAACTCGGGTTTATCATTTGCGCAAAACAAGCAAAAATATATTTTCTTTGTTCTACCCGGCAATAGAGTGATAATAGATTTTCCACAAACAATCCCGTCGTCAAGAAAAAAGTCTGCGTCAGCTCCGACTAAAGAAAATCCGCAAAAAGCCTTGCTCTTTCTGTTTTCGCAGAGCGCAACGTTTCCTTTTCTGTCAAAAATCGAAATAAACAATCTGTTAAATGCCGGGTGCGCGATATATACTTTCGCTTTTTCCAGGATAAGTTCAAAACTGCCGCATACATCGATGTTTACGGGAAGATTTCCACGATTTTCAAAAGTAAGCGACCGCATTTCCCCGTCAAATCCTATTAAC
>USKH01000084.1 GCA_900555125.1 uncultured Clostridium sp. | reverse complement strand
TCGATTCCGGTGAACGTAAAAGAACTTGGCGTCGACGCATTGTCGCTTTCCGCACACAAGTTTTACGGACCTAAAGGTATCGGCGCGCTGTACGTTAAAGACGGAACCAAAATCGACAAACTGATAGCCGGCGGTCATCAGGAAAAATCTATGCGCGGCGGAACTTCCCCTGTTGCGCAAATCGTAGGACTGGGCAAGGCAATAACGCTTGCAACCGAAAATCTTGCCGAAAATGCCGAAAAAGTAAAAAAACTACGCGATTTATTTGTCAAAAAAGTAAAACACGCACTTCCGTATGTTGTTTATAACGGAGAGGAAACCTTGCGGCTTCCGCAAAACGCCAATTTTACTTTTCCGTTTACCGAAGGCGACGCGCTGGTTATGGCGCTCGATATTGCGGGCGTGGCATGTTCGTCCGGCGCCGCATGCTCGTCCGGCTCTCTCGAACCCAGCCATGTCATGAAAGCAATAGGATATTCCGATTCTGACGCAAAACGCTCGGTGCGCTTTTCTTTCGGTAAAGATAACACGGAAGAAGAGATAAATTACGTTGTGAATAAGCTTGTCGAACTCAGCAGGACTTTACCGGAAGCCAATACGCTTATCGCAAAAACCGAACAAAAGACAAAAAGAGTATAATTACAGTTTTTTCCAAGCATTTACGCTTGCCGATTGCACACTATATAATCGGGAGGTGTAAAAATGAAAGATCTGATAATCGGAGTTATGCTGGGCGGAGCTGCCGCTACGGCGTTTCTCATGACCGACTGCGGATGCGATTTTATCTGCGCAACCAAAAAGAAGCTTTCCGGAATGTGCAAATGCGCCGAAAAGGAGCTTAATTGCATAAAAGAGGACGGTAAACAAGCCGCGCAGGATATAAGTCAGGCTGCAAAAACCGTATAACGGTAAGCAAAAAATCGAAGCGTACCCACGCTTCGGTTTTACTTTTATGCCGATTTTACGTTTTACGTCAAAAATTTGCGTGTAAATCCTATACATTTTTTCGAAAATGTGATATAATACATATATTGGAAAAATAAGTTTTGAGGTGACCTGTTGAGAATACTCGGAATTGATTACGGCGACGCAAGAATAGGACTTGCGCTCAGCGATCCTACGGAAACGCTTGCGTCCGCGCTTGATCCGTTGGAAGTCAGGAGCATGCGTAAAAGCATAGACGAAATAACCGCTCTCGCAAAACAAAAAGATGCGGAAATGTTTGTTGTCGGCTTGCCGCTCAATATGAACGGCAGCGAAGGACCTCAGGCAGGTAAAGTTCGCGCCTTTGCGAACAATCTGCAAAAAGTGTCTGCTCTGCCGGTCGTAATGAAGGACGAAAGGCTTACAACCGTAATGGTTACGCGCGCGTTTGACCAAACAGGCGTTAAAAAATCCAAAAGATTATCGCTTGTGGACAGCGCGTCCGCTCAGGTCATATTGCAAAACTATCTCGACGGCAAAAAACGACAAGTTGCCAACGAGCCGAAATAACCGCAATGCGGAAATAAGGAGCAAAAAAATGAAAGACGAAAAAGAACAGGTCGAAATCTTCGACGAAGAAGAAATTCTTGCTTTTACCGACGACGAAGGAAAGGAAGTAAAGCTGTGCCAGATCGCCTGCGTAGAACACGAGGGTGATTTTTACAGCCTTCTCGAAAATTACGAAGAAGACGAAAATGAAGACGAAGGCGGCGTTTATATCTATAAAATTCTCAACTACGACGAAGAGGATAAGCCGCTCGATATGGAACCGGTGGAAACCGAAGAACTCGCAAACACTATTTTCGAGAAATTTTTGAAAGTGTACAACGAAAATTACGGCGGATGCGGTTGCGGATGCGAAGATTGCGATGACGACGAGTGTGAGGACGAAGAGTGCGATTGCGGATGTCATCATCACCATGAATAATAGTCGCATTTAGATTAAATCGATAAAAAAATCAAAAAATAATGCAATTTCCTTCGGAAACCCCGAAAAAGTGATTGCATTATTTTTTTTGTTGTGATATAATAACAAGCGGTTTATTACACACCCGATCGGATTTATCCGCTGTGCGCCGTTCAAAAATTTTTCAAGTGACGCGGCGTGACGGTTAAAGTTGATGTTCGGGGAGGAAAAACAGGAGGCTAATATGGCAAACGTAATTTCTATGAAACAGCTTCTGGAAGCGGGCGTTCATTTCGGACATCCCACCAGAAAGTGGAACCCCAAGATGAAGAAGTATATCTATACTTCGAGAAACGATATTTATATCATCAATCTTGAAAAGACAGTCGGTCTTATCGACGAAGCATATGCATTCATCAAGTCTGTTGCCGAAAGCGGAAAACCCGTTCTTTTCGTCGGCACCAAAAAGCAGGCTCAGGAAGCTATCAAGCAGGAAGCCGAGAAGTGCGGAATGTACTACATCAACTCCAGATGGCTGGGCGGTACTCTCACCAACTACGCAACCATCCGTACTCGTATCGAGCGTCTTAACAAGCTCAATCAGATGGAAAAAATGAACGAATTCAACGTTCTTCCCAAAAAGGAAGTTCTTCAGTTGATTGCGGAACGCGATAAGCTGGAAGAAAACCTCGGCGGTATCAAAACCATGCGCGGTCTTCCCGGAGCGTTGTTTGTAGTAGATCCCAACAAGGAACATCTTGCCGTTTCGGAAGCAAGAAAACTTAATATTCCTATCGTCGGTATTGTCGATACCAACTGCGATCCCGACGAAGTCGATTACGTTATCCCCGGAAACGATGACGCTATCCGTTCGATCAAGCTCATCGCATCCGCTATGGCAGACGCAGTAATCGAAGCAAAAGAAGGCGAGGAAGGTCTTGCTCTCCGCCGCCAGATGGAAGCTCAAATGCAGGCTGAAAACGCTTCTGCCGAAGAAGATACCGCTGAATCTCCCGCCGAAGAAATCGCAGAAGTCGCCGACGAAGTAACTTCCGAAGAAGCCGGTGACGAAGAAAAGGCAGAGTAAATTTAAAGGAGCACTATATATTATGGAATTTACCGCTAAAGACGTAAACGAACTCAGAAAACAAACCGGCGCCGGAATGATGGCTTGCAAAAAAGCTTTGCAGGAAACCGACGGCGATATGGAAAAAGCTGCCGAATATCTCAGAGAACAGGGCGTCGCCGTTGCCGCTAAAAAGGCTTCGCGTATCGCATCCGAAGGCGTTGTAAGCGTTTACACCACTCCCGATCATCTTGTCGGCGCAATGGTTGAAGTAAACTGCGAATCCGATTTCGTCGGCAAAAGCGAAGTTTTTGTCGAATTGTGTAACAATATTGCAAAACACGTTGCGGAAAAGAATCCTTCCGACCTTGAAGACCTTCTCGCTCAGAAATATGTCGGCGACGAAACAATGACCATTCTTGATTTGGTTAACTCCGCAATCGCAAAAATCGGCGAAAAGATTTCGATTCGCAGATTTACCCGCATTGCTCAGCCCGAAGGCAGAGTAGAAGGATATACTCACCTTGGCGGAAAGCTCGGCGTTCTGCTGGAAGTAAAAACAGGTAAAAACGTCAACGATAACGAAGAATTCGCTACCGCTTGCCACGATGTTGCACTGCACGTTGCATGGTGTTCGGCTAAATATACCTACAACAACGAAGTACCCGCAGAAGAGGTTGCTCACGAAAAGGAAATTTTGAAGGCTCAGGCTCTCAATGATCCCAAAAATGCGGGCAAACCCGAAGCTATAATCGAAAAGATGCTCGTAGGCAAGGTAAACAAGTTCTACAAGGATGTCTGCCTTATCGATCAGGATTTTGTAAAAGACAATTCGGTTACCGTTAAGCAGCATCTTACCGCTGTTGCGGCTAAAGCAGGTACCACTTGCGAAATCGTAAAATTCGAGAAATTCGTCATGGGCGAAGGTCTTGAAAAGAAAAACGAGAATTTTGCCGAAGAAATAGCAAAAATTGCCAATAAGTAATTTAGTTTATTTGGGAACGCTTTGCTTAAAGTGTTCCCATTTTTATAGTTTTTTGTAAATCGGAGGACAGTATGTATAAAAGAGTATTACTGAAGATCAGCGGCGAAGCACTTGCGGGCGAAGCCGGCGTAGGAATAAATCCGGAAGCCGTCGAACATATCGTTTCACAGATTGTCGAACTTCACGAAAAAGGCGTGGAAATCGGCATAGTGGTGGGCGGAGGTAATTTCTGGCGCGGAAGACAAGGTCAAAATATGGACAGAGTTACCGCCGATCATATGGGCATGCTTGCAACCGTCATGAATTCGCTTGCATTGCAGGACGCTATCGAAAGCCATGACGTCCCGGTAAGAGTACAGACGGCGCTCAGTATTCCGCAGGTTGCCGAACCGTTTATTCTGCGTAAAGCAATCCGTCATTTTGAATGCGGCAGAGTGGTTATTTTCGCATGCGGTACCGGCAATCCTTATTTCTCTACCGATACGGGCGCAGCCCTTCGCGCAACCGAAATAGGCGCCGACGTACTTTTGATGGCAAAAAATATCGACGGGGTTTATGACAGCGATCCGAAAACAAATCCCAATGCCGTCAAGTTTGACGAGCTCAGCTATATGGACATTATCAATAAAGATTTGCACGTCATGGATCTTACTTCGGTTACTCTTTGCCGTGAAAACGGGTTGCATATAGTTGCCTTCGGGCTCAGCAGCGAACGCGGCCTCATTAAAGCCGCAATGGGCGAAAAAATAGGTACGCTCATAAAATAGTTGTAAAATTTTTCGTTTGATGATATAATATAGAAAAACAAACAGGAGAAAAATCATGATTTTCAACAATCCTCAGGTTCAGGACGCTTTCGACGAGTACGAGCTTACTCTTGCCGACAGTATGGAGCATCTTAAAATAGACCTCGGCGCAATTCGTGCAGGCAGAGCAAATCCGCAGATTCTCAACAAGGTATACGTTGATTATTACGGAACGCAGACTCCGCTTTCTCAGATGTCCAACATCACCGTACCCGAAGCAAGACTTTTGCAAATTTCGCTTTGGGATACCAGTATGATCAAAGCTGTAGTAAAGGCTATCAACGAATCGGATATCGGAATCACGCCTACCGACGACGGTAAAGTAATTCGTCTCGTGTTTCCGCAACTTACCGAAGAGAGAAGACGCGATCTTTCCAAACAGGTGCACAAAATCGGTGAAGAATACAAAGTTGCTCTTCGCAATGCCCGCCGCGATATTCTCGACAAAATCAAGGCGTTTAAAAAAGATAATCTGATTACCGAAGACGACGTTGACAGTTACGGAAAGGAAGTTCAGAAAATACTTGACAAAAACGTCGCCGAAGTAGACGTTATCATTAAAAACAAGGACGCAGAAGTTTTTGAAGTCTGACCGTTTTAACGTATTGCCCCGCCATGTCGCGTTTATTATGGACGGCAACGGCAGATGGGCTAAAGAGCGCGGGCTAAGCCGTGCGCTCGGGCATTCCGCGGGAGTAAAAACGCTTAAAAAAACAGTCGAAAATGTGTTTTCGCTGGGTATTCCGTACATGACCGTATATGCTTTTTCTACGGAAAACTGGAATCGTTCGGAAGAGGAAGTCAGTTCGCTGATGACGCTCTTCCGCACTTGTTTTTCTAAGTATTTTCGTAAATTGGTCGAAGACGGAATTAAGGTAAACGTTCTGGGCGACATTTCGGCTTTTCCGGAGGATTTACAAACGCTTGTCGAAAAATTGTCGTGCGCCTCGATACCGGAAACAAAAGGCACGTTAAACGTTGCCATGAATTACGGCTCACGCAGCGAAATTGTTCGTGCGGTCAATAAAGCGGTGGAAAAAGGTGAAAAAGTAACAGAACAAACCTTTTCCGAATTATTGTATACGGCGGGCATGCCCGATCCCGATCTGGTCATT
>USKH01000083.1 GCA_900555125.1 uncultured Clostridium sp. | reverse complement strand
TATTTCCATTTGCGACGGTAACACATTTTCTTGAACGTATCCGAAAGTTTCTTTCTGAACGATTCTTCGGAGTGTTTCTTTCCGTCGTATGTGAAAGTGCAAAAATAGTTGAAAGTTTGCAGGTTTACTTTGCGCACAAGTCTGACGCGCTTTGCAATAGCGTTGCGTTTCAGTCTGTCGAACTGACCGTCAACGTATTGTTTTGCGGCTTCGGCGTTTGCAAAATATTGTTTCATGCGGTCGTAAATATACTTTTTACGCTCACGCTTTTTGAGACTTTTACACTCTTCATACAGTTCGTCGAATAGCTGCCTTCGTGTTATCTTTCGTGTTGTCGTAGGCTTTGAAATTTCGTCCGTGGGCGGACTTACAGTTGCTTTCGAACACTCTTCCGAATCGACTTCGTTTGCGTCGTTAGGTGCCGTTAAAGCCGTTTCTGCGTTACACTTATCTACATTTAACTGCGGTTGTTGCGACGTATCTTCAACGACTTCGATTACTTCTTCGGGGTGGTAGCGTTTCGGCACGGCAGGTCTTGTCGTGTGCGGAATCGCTATGAAATGGCTTCCATCGTTGTATATTTTACACTTTTGATATGGCATAATTTTTACCTCCTTTCCACGAGTAAAACGTGGGTATTTTTTTATTAAACCAACGGAAAACGATTGAACAAAAATACTACTTTGTTTCCGTCGGTGGCGGCCTTTGGGAATTCATAATTTCGGCAAGTTGTTTTTCATACCTGCGCATCATAATTTCCGTAACTTTATGGATAATTTCTTCTCTGGACTCGTCCATATCCTTTTTGTCTACTTCGTCGAGTTTTACATACAGCGGAATATTGACGGCGTAACTGCCGTCTTTTTTTCTAAGCCCTATGTATGCGACCTTTTGGTATTGTTCGTTCATTTTATCGTCTCCCGTTTGTTTTCTTAGGTTTAGTGTAATTTTTAACCGTTGCAGGTTTTGCAACAATTAAAAATTTATCTTACAAAAAGTGTAAGCTCCTTACGGGACACCTTTTGTCCCAATTGAAGATCTTTTTGAGAAAAGTTTAATTCTGTCACCGTGCGGCTTTTGCACGGATTAGAATTTTTTTGTAGTCGTATCTTAGCAGTCAAACCGGACAGTTTTTGTCCTGTTTGAAAATTTTCTTGATGAAATTTTAGGACTGCAATACAACACCTTTTATCGTGATAAAAAAAATTTCAACAACTTTTGCCTTTATTCTAAAAGGCGAACTCGCAAAATCTTTGCGACATCGAAAAAGTTTTACGATAAAATTTTACACCGTGATTTTACCGATTACCAGAACATCGGTGTGACGGAAATGTACATATTTGTGACTTTACTTAACCTTGACGTAACCAAAATGTAACCGCCGAGTAACTTCGATGTGATGTTTTTTGTTGTGCAGAAACAGCATACACGAAAGAAAAACTAAATGTAACAGACTTTACCAAGCACTTTGGGATATAGCCGTGAACTTTCGGCACAAAAGCGAACTGTCCCCATACCTAAACACACTTTTCGATTCATTCCGCACAACAAAAAGCCGCTCGGTTTCGACAAGAAAAACCAAACGGCTGTATCGTAATCTGTTTAATTTTTGTGGCTAATTTACCATAAAAATTAAGTGGATTGAAAAACGTGTAGATTAAAGTCGAAATTCGCTATTAAAATGTGAAATAAATTTACTTATTGGCTATTAAAACGTACGCACGGCTTGACTTTGGCTTTTTTATTTGATATAATATCTGCAAAAGTATCGGGAGGGTTTTATGGAAACGACCTACTTAAAACGAAAAATAGACGATTTTCTTTTGAAGTGGAAAGAAGATGAAAACAGAAAGCCTTTAATAGTAAAGGGATGTCGCCAAATAGGAAAAACGGAATCCATCAGGCATTTTGCAAAAATAGCGGGCTACGAAAGCTTTATCGAAATCAACTTCGTAAAAGACGAAAAGTATAAAAAAATCACTGTAGACGGATATACCGCTTCGGCGATTGTAAAAAATATTTCGTTGTTAGATCCTTCCAAAAAGTTTATTGACGGCAAAACATTGATTTTTTTCGACGAAATAACCGAGTTTCCGGATATTGCTACGTCTTTGAAGTTTTTTAAGGAAGACGGACGGTTCGACGTGATTTGCAGCGGCTCCATGCTCGGAGTAAATTACAAAAAAATTGAGAGCAACAGTGTGGGATACAAGACCGACTATGAGATGTATTCTATGGATTTTGAAGAGTTCTTGTGGGCAAAGGGCTACAATGACGATACAGTAGAAGATATGCTTTCGCATATGAAAACATTTACCCCGTTTAACGAACTAGAAATGTCCGTTTATCACGGAATTTTTCTCGATTATGTGGTTCTCGGCGGTATGCCTGCCGTTGTGAAAGATTATATCGAAAAAGGAACGTTTGAAGGCTCGCTCGACACGCAACATCAACTTATAGCCGATTACAAGGAAGATATAAGAAAATACGCTCAAGGCATGGACCAGACAAGGATACTGAACGTTTTCAACAGTATTGCATCTCAACTTGCCAAAGAGAACAAAAAGTTTCAGATTTCAAAAATCGATAAAGACGCAAGATTCCGGGATTATCGCGGTTGCGCTGAATGGCTTGTAGATGCCGGTATCGTCAACGTCTGCTACTGTTTAAGCGATGTTGAACTGCCGCTTTCAGGAAATTGCGACACCGACAAATTCAAGTTGTATTTCTGCGATACGGGTTTGCTTGTTTCTCTACTGGACGAAGAATCACAAGACGATTTGCGTGCGAATAAAAATCTCGGAGTATATAAAGGCGCTCTGTACGAAAATATTGTCGGCGAGGCATTGGTTAAAGCCGGATATAAACTTTACTATTACAAAAAAGAAAACGCAACGCTTGAAGAAGACTTTTTCATCCGTTCGGCAGACAATCTGATACCGGTAGAAGTAAAAGCAAAAGGCGGTCGCTCCAAATCCTTAAGAACGCTGATTTCTTCGGAAAAATATCCCGATATTGCCTATGGTTTCAAACTGTCTGCAAATAATATCGGCTACAGCGAGCAGATATACACTTTCCCGTATTTTTGCGCATTCTTGTTGAAACGATTTATGAAAACGTTTGTGCCGATAAGCGAATAAAATTATTATTGGAATTTTTCGATTTCATTTTTCGGAGTTATGGTATCGGAAAAAGTCGGCTCCGTCAAGGGTATAAAATATCGCTGAAAACTATAAGTTAACCGCCTTATACGGCAATATTTTCTACTTATTCCTTGACCGTTCCGCCATTTCCCGATAGGTTGTTTGCCGAAAAAATAAATCTTCTCGGAGGTAAAATGGAAAACGGAATAATATACGCTCGGTTCAGTTCTCAAAGTCAGAATGAGCAAAGTATAGAGGCTCAAATTCGCATTTGCAGTGAATTTGCCGAAAATAAAGGCATAAAAATAGTCAACGTTTACTCGGATAAAGCCAAAACAGGCACGAATACCGACCGTCCGGCATTTCAAAAAATGGTGTCCGATGCTCAAACGGGAGCGTTCAAGTACATAATCGTTTATATGTTCGACAGGTTCGCCAGAAACCGTCGCGACAGCGTTATGTACAAAGAAATGCTCAAAGAAAAATATGGCATAAAAGTTATATCCGCGCTCGAGCCTATATCCGAAGACGAAGGCGGAGAATTTTATGAGATGTTTCTCGAATGGAACGCCGAAAAATACAGTAAACGTCTTTCCAAACGTATCCGCGACGGCATCGATACGAGCATTGCCAACGGAATGTTTTGCGGCGGAAAAGTACCTTTCGGGTATCGTCTTGAAATAGAGCAAGCAGCCGATAACGCTAAACCTGTTAAAAAAGTCGTTGTATACGAAGAAGAGGCGGAAATCATCCGATTTATTTTTACTCAATATGCCGACGATAAAACCAAAAAGCAAATAGCGGATATTCTGAATGAAAAAGGCTTTCGCCTAAACGGAAAACGTTTCAAAGGTCGTTCTTTCGACAATTGGATGACCAACGAAAAATATACCGGGGAATTTAAGTTCGGCGGCAGAGATTGCCAAAATATCTACCCGGCAATCGTGGATAAAGCCTTGTTTTTAAAAGTGCAGGAAAAACTTGCCGAAAACAAGTACGTTCTCGGCGGACAGGAAACGGCAAAAGTGCCTTATCTTTTGAGCGGCAAAGTCTTTTGCGGACATTGCGGCTCTGAAATGGTTGCGGATAAAAGCACAGGCAAAAGCGGTAAAAAATATTCCTACTACACTTGCAAGAAAAGACAAAAGCACGAGTGCGATAAACTGCGTGAAAATAAAGAAAATCTCGAAAGTTACGTTACGTCGTGCGTGGTAAACTTTTTGAAAGATAATAAAAATGCAGAAATGGCAGTTGACGACGTATTCGCCTATTATGAAAAACGCACCGACGAAGACAATCTCAGAAGTATAGCCGCGCGAATTGCCAATATACAAAGCGAAGCGGAAAAACTTGCCGACGCGTTTATAGACGCGAAGAACCAACTGCTGAAAAACAAAATTGAAACGAAAATGGCAGAGTATGAAATTCTGCTCAGCGATTTGGAAACGCAAAAGGCACAACTCGAATTAGAACGCGGCTATAGAATTACGAAGAAAGATCTGCTTGCTTTTATTGAAGAACTGCTTAAGGGCGACGTTAACGATAAAGAATACCAAAAACAAATAATCAATCACCTCGTAAGTCAAGTATTCGTTTCCGACGATGACACAGTAGTTTTCTTCAATCTTCGCGGCGGTAAAGACATTGAAAAACTAACTATAGACGATACAAAAGAGGCTGTAAATAGTGCAAAAGGTGTGCGAACGCAAACATCCCCACTCCACCACAGCTGAAAAAAAACGAACTCTGATATAAAAACGGAGTTCGCTTTTTTCTTTTCAAAAGACTTTTTCGGCGTCAGATTTAAGTTTTAATCAGAAAATATATAATCGAATAATTATCTTTTAGCAGGTATTGACGGCAGATATTACGATCCCGAAACCGGCAGATTCATCAACGCCGCTCTCTCCGCCGACGGTATTGTAAACGCCGCTAACGACGTTTTCGGCAACAACACGTTCCTTTTAAGCGGTAACTCATTCCGTATGGCGGACAGCAATCCCATGGACTGCTCTCCATACTACGAAACCGAACCGAGTACGGACTCAAAAGTTCTCAACTGGTGGCAAAAGTTGGTCTGGCACATCATGCACCCGAGCAACGAAGCCAAAATCGTTCTCGGCATACTGCTTATTGTTGCGCTCGCCGTACTAACCGTGGTCACTTCCGGAGCTACTTCATGTCTGTTTGCGACAATGCTCGAAGGAGCGATCACAGGTGCGTTTATAGGGGCGGCTACGGGTGCCGTAATAGGCGGTATCGCAGCGGCGATTAAAGGCGACAGCGGCGAAGACGTTGTCAACGCTATGTTCGACGGCTTTGCCGACGGTTTTCTGTCCGGCGCAATATCCGGTGCTATTTCCGGAGCGATTTCGTGGGCAAACAACCCCGCTTGCTTTATTGCAGGCACGCTTGTTCTTGCCAAAGAGGGCAAAAAGGCGATTGAAAGCATCGAACCCGGAGATGAAGTTCTTGCCTATGACGAAGCCACAGGCGATATGCAATACAAAAAGGTTGCAAGAGTTTTCAGGAATACTACGGATAAGTGGTACCACCTTACCGTGGACGGCGAAGAGATTGTTGTAATATAGCAAAATACCGAACAAGCGCCATCTGCAAGTTTTTAACGAGCAGGTGGCGCTTGTTCTTTATTTCGTCAGGTGCGATAGCGTTAGCTCATTCATCTGATGCGCAAACGCACCCACGTTTAGGTCGTTTATGCAC
>USKH01000082.1 GCA_900555125.1 uncultured Clostridium sp. | reverse complement strand
AGATAACGACGTTTTTACCGTTGATATCGCAAGGCTCGCCTTCGGCTTTGTCGTCAATGCAATCGGCAAGAGTAACCGCCGAGATTTCCTTTCCGTAAGTTTTTACGACGCCGGCTATTTCATCGTCGCCTTTTATCGACAACACGATGTGGTCGGTGACCTCGAAGCCGGATTCCTTACGCATATTCTGCACCTTGGAGATGATTTCGCGCTCGTATCCTTCGGCAAGAAGCTGAGGCGTGAGTGCGGTTTCAAGAATTACGGTGACGCCGAAATCGGATTGGGCGACAAAGCCTTCCTTATTCTTGACAAATACGAGAAGGTCGCCTTCCGTAAGAGATATTTCTTCACCGTCGATTTGCGCGGTGTAAACGCCACCGTTTTTGGTTTTGGCAACCATGTTTGTGGCATCCGTCGCCATAAGCGCGCGGATTGCGTTTAGTTTTTTGCCGTATTTCGGTCCGAGCGTTTTAAGCTGCGGTTTGACTTCGTAGGAAACGTATTCTTCGGCGTCGTCGGCGTATTTAACCGCTTTGACGTTGAGTTCGTCGGCAATGACTCTGCGAAGTTCTTCGTTTATCTTAACTCCTCCGACAATGAGCAGTTCGCTGAGAGGCTGGCGGTTTTTGATGTTAGCCTGATTTCTCGCGGCTCTGCCGAGCACGGCAACTTTAAGCACTTCTTCCATACCTTCTTCCAGCGACTTATCGACGTACTTTTGGTCGTAGGCCGGATAGTCGGTAAGATGCACGGACACAGGCGCGGAGGCGTCCACTTTGCGGACTATATTCTGATATATGGTTTCGGTCATGAACGGCACGAAGGGCGCGGAAACGCCGATGAGTTTTCTAAGGCAAGTGTAAATCGTCATATATGCCGCCTTTTTGTCCTCGTCCATGCCGTTACCCCAGAAGCGGTCGCGACTTCTTCTGACATACCAGTTGGACAGCTTGTCCGTGTAGTCGCCTATCGCGCGCGCGCTTTCGGTGATTTTGTATTGGTTTAAGTTGTCGTCCACGTATCTGACGAGCGAATTTACTTCGCTGAGCGCCCACTTGTCCATAAGAGTGAGCTTGCAGTCGTCAAGGCTGTATTTCGTGGGATTAAACTCGTCGATATCGGCGTACAGGATATAGAACGAATAGACGTTCCACAACGTGCCGAGGAATTTTCTCTGCGCTTCGGAAACCGCTTCGGGATAGAAACGAGAGGGAATCCACGGAGCCGAACCGGTGTAGAAATACCATCTTACGGCGTCGGCGCCCTGAACGTCCAGAACAGACCACGGATCGATAACGTTGCCTTTATGCTTGCTCATTTTGATGCCGTTTTTGTCGTTGACATGCCCCATGACTATGCAGTTTTCAAAAGGAGCCTTGTTGAACAGGAGCGTAGAAATGGCAAGAAGAGTGTAAAACCAGCCGCGGGTCTGATCGACCGCTTCGCTGATGAAGTTTGCCGGGAAGCGTTTTTCAAACAATTCTTTGTTTTCAAACGGATAGTGAAGCTGAGCAAAGGGCATAGATCCGCTGTCGAACCAGCAGTCGATGACTTCGCTGGTGCGGTGCATTTCGCCGCCGCATTTGGGGCATTTGAACGTAATTTTATCGACATACGGCTTGTGCAGCTCGATATCACCCTCTATGCCGCCCAATTCTTTGAGTTCGGCTTTGGATCCCACAACGTGAATTTCGCCGCAATCGGGGCAAATCCATACGGGAAGCGGAGTTCCCCAATAGCGTTCTCTCGACAGTCCCCAGTCGATGACGTTTTCGAGGAAGTTGCCCATTCTGCCCGTTCCTATGCTGGGCGGAATCCAGTTGACCGACGCGTTGTTGCGCAAAAGGTCTTCCTTTACCGCAGTCATTTTTATAAACCAGGTGGAACGCGCGTAGTAAAGAAGCGGTGTATCGCATCTCCAGCAGAACGGATAACTGTGCGTGAACATCATGGTTTTGAACAGCAATCCGCGTTCTTTGAGATCTTTTAATATGAGTTTGTCGGCGTCTTTGCAAAAAGTTCCGGCAAAAGGCGCGTCTTCACACATTCTGCCCCGGTCGTCCACATGCTGAACGTACGGCAGATCGTACTTTTTACCCACGCGGTTGTCGTCCTCGCCGAATGCGGGCGCAATGTGAACGACGCCGGTGCCGTCTTCAAGAGTTACGTAGCCGTCGTTGACGACATAGTAGCCTTTTTTACCTTTAAGGTCGGCACTGTAGAGAGGTTCGTATTCCACGCCCTCGTACTCGCTGCCCTTTTTGCGTTCCAAAACGGTGTAGTTTTCAAAATATCGGGAAGCAAGCGCTTCGGCAAGCACATATTTTTCGCCTTCCCACTCTATCGTTACATAGTCGTAATCGGCACCCATACAAAGCGCGACGTTGCCGGGAAGCGTCCACGGCGTAGTAGTCCAGGCGAGAATATACTTGTCGCTGCCCTTGATTTTGAATTTTGCTATCGCCGATTTTTCTTCGACGTCCTTATAGCCCTGAGCAACCTCATGAGAAGAAAGCGACGTTCCGCAGCGCGGGCAGTACGGGACTATTTTATAGCCCTTGTACAGCAGTCCTTTTTCCCAGATGGTTTTTATAGCCCACCATTCCGACTCGATATAATTGTCGTCGTAGGTAACGTACGGATGTTCCATATCCGCCCAGTAAGCAACGCGGTCGGACATTTTTTCCCATTCGGTTTTATATTTCCAGACGCTTTCCTTGCATTTGCCTATAAACTGCTCGACGCCGTACTTTTCGATTTCCTGCTTGCCGTCTATTCCGAGCGATTTTTCCACTTCCAGTTCGACGGGCAGACCGTGAGTGTCCCAACCGGCTTTACGCGGGCAATGATATCCCTTCATGGTTTTGTATCTGGGAATTATATCCTTGATAACGCGTGTGAGAATGTGCCCCACGTGCGGCTTTCCGTTTGCCGTCGGCGGTCCGTCGTAGAAAGTAAATTCCTCTCCCGTACCGTCGTTTTTTTCGTTTGCCTGTTCGATTATTCCGTTTTGTTTCCAGAATTCGAGAACTTTGGCTTCGCCTTTGACTCCGCTTTGTTCGCTGCCGGTTTTATCGTACATTATTGCCTCCGTTACGCTTTTTTGCCTGCAATTTCTCCGTAAATTAAGATATTGAGAGAAGAACACTCGCTTTTGCTCTTCTCTCAACAGGTTTGCTAAAAAGTACTGTGCATCCGCTTTCGACAGATTACGCCCCGCCGTCCTTTGCGCAGCCGGCTCTTGTAAAGCAACCTCACATCACATGCCACATTCCGCTTAGTGCTGCTGCCGTCAGGCCCTGACACGGTTCACGGCGTAACATTGCGCGAGACCCTACCGTCAACGCCGCTTACGCATGACTGCGCGACACGCAAAAAGCCTCGAGCGGCATTCTGCCCTACTGTAGTGGATTGTAGGTACAGGGCACCACTAGCTCCCCGCATAGCACAGCATATTTATTATATTATAATTCGGGCGAAAAATCAAGTGTTTAGCCGTCTTTTTTGTCAAGTTATTTTGTTTGGACAGAAAAAAACGGCTTTTCTCGTCGATAAGCCGTTTTTTTGCGATTAGTGTGCGGATCGCACCCGTTTTATTTTTTGTCGGAATAGTAGATTTTAACGAAGTCGAGATCGCACATGGGCATTATTCTCGCAAGCGTTATTCTCTTTCTCATATACGGATGATATTTAAGTCCTTCGTCACAAAGTTGTTTGTCAACCTTGATCTGTTCGATTGTGGTAACCGCTCCGGCTGCCTTATAGTATTCGAGCAGTTTGTCTACCGGCGGGATTTCCTCTTCGATGATTTTGCAGATTTTGTCCCAGTTTTTCGTGATGTCGCCGGGGTTGATTTCATCGGTGATGCACGGTTCGTTAAGGCGTTTTACGTCAACCGACAGATTGGGTCCGTAGGTCTTGTAAATGTCCGCCCAGTCGGCATGCTCGGCATGCGCTTTTATTCCCTTCATTTTGGCTACTTTGTGATAAACGTCGGCGACGATAAGAGTTGCCACGCCCACTTTCTTGCCGTGGAAGTCCGAATATACGCCGCGTTCCAGCTTTTTGCATTCCCAGTAGTGAGAAATTATATGTTCGGTTCCGCTTGCGGGACGGGAAAGCTTTACGTACTGCATAGCTATGCCGGTAAGAGCAAGCGCTTCCATAACCGCTTCCACCGCTTTTTCCGAATGTCCGCTTATTTCGCCCGAAAGCGCGACTATTTTAGCGGTTGCTTCGCGCACCATTTCGGCAACGCGCTCGCAATAGTAGTCGCCGTGAACGAGATTTGCTATTCTCCAATCGGCGATTGCAATGAATTTTGCCATCATATCTCCGAAGCCTGCCGCTTTTAGCTCGGCGGGGGACTCGGCAAGAATTTCGGAGTCGGCAATTATAATCTGCGGCTGATGGCACTGGCAGGGGATTTTAAATCCGTTGATGATGATGGGCGCGCTGTCGGAAGCAAATCCGTCCATAGAAGGCGCGGTTGCGAATATGGCGAGCGGCTTGCCCGCAAGGAACGAACCGTAACGGCAGATATCGTTTACCGAGCCTGTTCCTACCGACAAAACGCCGTCAACGTTTGCACACATCGCTTTGATTTCTTCCACCTCTTCCATACGGGCGATTTTCATATCGTCGTACACGCGCATCTGCACGAGAAAACCTTCCTTAAGCAGGCTTTCGGTAAGTCCGCTCGTAACCATAAACGAATTTTTGTCGGCGACGAGCAATATATGCGTCGGGAAATTGTATTTTTTGAGCAATTCGCCCGTTCTTGCGAGATTACCGTGAGCAGCCTCCAACGCTTTAAGGTCGCAAACGTGCGTTTTTCCGCACGGGCAACCTTCCATTCTCTTCTGCAGAGCAACCAGATCCATGTTTTTATCCTCCGAAAAAGTCAGTCTTTATTTGATTCGGCTCTGAACGAAAGTTCGTCCAGAACATTGTATCCGAGTGTTTTTGCGCGGAAATTTCTTGCCGCTGCTTCCAGTATGGACGCGAGATTGCGCCCGGGGCGGACGGGAATAATATACTCCGGCAAATCTATGTCCAGAATATTGTACGCGTGATTTTCGTTACCCAGTCTGTCGTACACTTTTTTCTCGTCCCAGTCTTCGAGACAGGCTACGAAGTCCACCATTTTGCTGAGTCGTATCGAGCCGGAGCCGTACATTTTTTCGACGTCGATTATACCCAGCCCGCGGATTTCCATAAGGTGGCGGATTTTGGGCGGGCAACTGCCGACGAGCCTGTCGTTTACGCGCTTTAAGCACACCGCGTCGTCGGCGACGAGACGATGACCTCTTTGAATAAGTTCGAGCGCGGATTCCGACTTACCGACGCTGGAATGGCCGACAAGCAGTACTCCCACGCCGTACAAATCGACGAGAACGCCGTGAATTGTGATCGTGGGGGCAAGAAGTTCGTTTAAGTATATGGACAGCTCGTTGACGAACGCGGTGGTACGCAGTTTGCTGCGAAGCACCACGCGGTTGTATTTCATCGCGGCGTCGACAAGCTCTTTAATGGGTTCGAGTACCGAAGTTATCACAAGGCACGGAAAATCGTACTTGCAAAAATTTTCGCAAGATACGATACGTTCTTCGGGCGACATGTGAAGCAAAAAGGAAGTTTCCTGCTCGCCCACTATCTGGACGCGTTCGCTGCTGAAATGCTCGTAGTAGCCGGCAAACTGCAATCCGGGGCGGCTTACGTTGAAAGTTGCCATATGCACTTTGCCGCTACCCTCGTTTATGACTTCGAGATTAAGGCGCGAACAGAGTTCGTCTACGCTTACGTCGGTTTCGTTTTCGACTAATTCCTTGATTTTTACAGCCATTACTCGTTCTCCGTGAATTTTTCTATTATTTCTTTGA
>USKH01000081.1 GCA_900555125.1 uncultured Clostridium sp. | reverse complement strand
GGCGAATCGCCCCATAATTCTTCGCTCGTCGGCATATTTGGAGTTTTATTCCTTTTATATATTACGAGTGTTTTTTCGCTCCGTTTTGTTTCGGGCGGCGTTTTTTGCGCCGTCTTTTTTGTTGCCTAAAATCCATTTTGCAGCCATTCCGCAGTCATTTTTCTTCTTTACAAAAACCATTGTAAATGGAAATTTTCCATTGAAACTACATTTTGAGCCATTCACGCTTTTTCTGTGGAGTGTTGTAAGATTGAATTGTGCAAAGAGATTGCAAAAACTTTTGTATTTCTTTCAAGGAATTATTTCGAAGTCGCAAAAATCTTGCGAGTTCGGGTAATAAAATCTATTCAAAAAAAGGAGGACGAAAAATGCTGCAAACAAACCTAAAAGTCGTAGCCGTCGGCGAGCCTGATTTAGAGGCGTTGACCGACGGCGAAAAACGCACTTTCTTTGAAAGTATCTTTTCAAGGATAGTCGAACTGCACCAACAAACGCAAACCGAAAACAAAAACGAAACCTGACTTAAAAGCCGAAAAAATTACACATTAAAAACTTAATAAAATAAACCGAGTAAATAGAAAAAATATTAAAATAGAAAATAACGCTAAAAAGCGATAACATAAACGAAATGAAAGGAACTGAACGGAAATCTATTTATGACTTAAACTAACCGAATTGAACTGAATTGAATTGTAATTAAACCGAACTGTAAACGGCAGAGTATGAAATTGTATGGTGTTTCGTATTCTGCCGTTTTTTATTTTCTTTCGCCATACACACAAAATCCAAATCACAAGGAGTAAAAACTATGAACTACGCAAATATGAAAATCTACTTTGACGGCGGTCATTACGTCGGAATACCGCAAGGAGCGTTTCCGAGCGGAAAAGGCTGTAAAAGGCGCGCCGTTAAACCGATGAAACAACAATCGACTGCAGACGTAACGCCGCCCAACACCTCGAAAGAACGCTTTGAAACGGCATACAAAGAGAGCCAATCGCTACCCAAGCGAGAACGCAAGGCTCATATAAAAGCCGCTTTGAAAGACGAGTTTGCCGACAAAGCCGAATTAAACGCTTTTGTCGAGAAACACACCGAGCGAATGAACACCAACGCTATTAAACGCAAAGTAAGGCTTATGCGAAAGTTGCGTTTGCAAGATTGGAATTTTTTCGTAACTTTTACCTACTCGAACGAACTTCACACCGAAGAAACATTTCGTAAAAAGTTGACTAACACTCTCAAACACCTTGTAGCGAGAAACGGTTGGAAATACGTCGGAGTTTGGGAGCGAGGCGAAGATACGAACAGACTACATTTTCACGGCATTTTCTATATTCCCGACGGCAAAATGATAGGAAAACTCGAAGAAGTCAAGGACTACGACACGCGAAACCACCGTATGCAAACGACATATCAAAACACGCATTTTCTGAAGCAATTCGGGCGTAACGACTTCAAAGACATTGCCACACAGGACGACATTTCCGAGGCGGCGAAATACATAACGAAGTATATGGAAAAGTCCGGCGAGCGTTTGGTCTATGGCGGAAAATTGCCGACTTACTTCCGCTCGGACGTTTTGGACGAAGATGTAATATGCACTTTCGGAATTGATAACCGCAAAGTGTTGCTTTTCGATAACTTCACCTGTATCAACGAGGGCGAAATTCTCGGAAAGGTAAGCAAGGAAATTATATCGCAGTTGCCGCACTGCAACTAATTAGTCTTTCGAATCGGGAAAGGTTAAACGAAAACGACTTTTTCGTCAAGGGTAAAATGCATTGCTTGGCGCAACCCTTGACGAGAAAAGCCGTAAGCCACGAAAGAAAACGATTTTAATTCGTTTCCGTTTTCTCCGTTCCCGTCGAAAGACAAATCTAAAAAATAAAATTAAAGGAGTAACAAATTTTGAAAACAGCAGTTATTTACGCTCGTTATTCGAGCGATACACAAACGGAACAGTCCATAGAGGGACAACTCCGTGTATGTAACGAGTATGCGAAAAACAACGACATACTCATTTTAAGAACTTATATAGACCGTGCTATGACGGGTACTAACGACAATCGTCCCGACTTCCGTCAGATGATAGAAGATAGCAAAAAACACGATTTCAATGTCGTACTCGTTTACAAATTCGACAGGTTTTCGCGCAATAAATACGAAACCACAAAACACAAGAAAACGTTAAAAGACAACGGCGTTAAAGTCGTTTCCGCTACCGAATATATTCCCGACAGCCCCGAGGCGATTATACTCGAAAGTATGATTGAGGGCTATGCCGAATATTACTCTGCCGAACTTTCTCAAAAGGTAAAACGCGGTATGAACGAAACAAGACAAAAAGGCAACTTTACGGGCGGAACTATCATTTACGGCTATAAAGTAGAAAACCACAAAGTCGTGATAGACGAAGAAAAAGCCGAAGTAGTAAGGTTTATTTACGACCAATACGCGCAAGGCGTTTACGTTAAAGACATAATAAAAACTCTTACCGAAAGAGGTATTTTCAACCGCGGTAAAAAGTTTGCGAGAAATACCGTCTACAACATACTCAAAAACGAAAAATATTCGGGCATTTACAGACACGGCAACGAAGTTTTTACGAATATGTATCCGCAAATCGTGCCGACGGAAATTTACGAAAACGTAAGACGAAAGACCGAAACCAACAAATACGGAACTCGTAGCGTTGAAGTCGTGTATTTACTTCGCAACAAAATTAAATGCGGATATTGCGGAAGTCCTATCTCTGCGGAATGCGGAACGGCTAAAAACGGACAAAAAATACGTTATTACAAATGTTTAGGACGAAAACACCAAAGCAGTTGCAAAAAGTCGCAAGTCAGAAAAGAAATACTCGAAAAATATGTGCTTGACAACGTATGCGAACAAATGCAACGCCCCGAAATATTAGATAAAATGGCAACATATTTGCTGCAAGTGCAGGAAAACCGCATAAAGCAAAACTCGGTTTTGACAAATCTCATAAAAGAGAAACGCCAAACCGAGAATACAATCAACAACATTATGCAAGCCATAGAATTAGGCGGACAAAGCGCAACGGTTATGAAACGTATGCGAGAACTCGAAGAAAAACTGACCGACATCGAAAAGCGATTGACGATTGAAAAATCTCAAACGGCGTTCAGGCTTTCCAAAGAACAAATAATTGATTATTACAAATCCGCGCTTGAAAAAGAGCCGTTACAACTGATAAATTACTTCATAAAAGAAATTCAGTTGTATGACGATAAAATGATTATTATTTACAATACCCCAAAGACGATAAACCTTGACGAAAGTCAGGGTTTTTCTTTTTACGACAAAAACGTTAAAATGCCGTATGTGATACAAAACAGAGAGTATTACGGACTTAAAGATTTCAGACTTGTAATGCGTATCTGATACATACGCAGACGATTTATTCCACGGTGTTCTTGACGTGAGCCTCTCAGGAGCGTGTCGGTAGGCAAATAAACCGCCAACCGACAGCCCCGAGGGGCTTTTCGTTTGCCTTTGGCAAGATAGCCTGACACACTCCTTTCTCACGTCAAGAACCTTTCGCGGCATAAAACCGTCTGCAACTGCTACGGATAAAGAGATACGAACACCGAAAAGACCGAAACAACGGCACGCCGACAGCCAAAAACACCGATAAAACCTGAATTTTTTTCAAAAGAAAAACCTAAACCAAACACTTTCGTACTCGATTTAGGTTTTGTCTGGCGGAGAGGGCGGGATTCGAACCCGCGGTACGCGTTAACGTACGCACGCTTTCCAAGCGTGTGCCTTCGGCCACTCAACCACCTCTCCGCATAAGGCGTTAAACCGAATTGCAACGGATTATTCAAAACGCAAGCATAATTATAGCAGATTTTTTTGCGTTTGTCCACTACTTTTGCGCCATTTGGAAGCATTGCGTGCAAAAATTTTTTAAATGGGCGACAAATCGCCGTAAGCAGGCAATTAATCGCGCCGCTTTATTCCGCTACAGCGAGAACGAGCGGCCGAACTTGTGGTCTTTTATCTGAAATCACGGTGTTTTCGGAGATGATTTTTTCGGCTTCGTCGAAATTTTCGGGCGAAGAAGAATAAATCGTAGCGATAACGTCGCCTTTTTGAACTTTGTCGCCGCGCTTTTTTGCAATGAGAATACCCGCCGAATAGTCGATTACGTCCTCTTTTTTACTTCTTCCGGCACCCAGAACGAGAGCCGCAATACCGTATTTTTCGGCGTTCACGGCGTAAATATAGCCGTCCTTGTCGCACCTTATCTCGCGCGAAAATTTTGCCTTGGGAAAAAGCGAAACGTCGTCCGCCCAGGCGGGATTGCCGCCCTGCCCCTTTATCATGTCTTTGAATTTTTTGAGCGCAGCTCCGCTTTCCAGCGCATTTTCTACTTTTTTACGGCAAACGTCAAGGTTTTCTCCCTCGCACAATCGTAACATGTATGCGGAAAGCGTAACGCAAAGCTCGGTAAAATCTGCGGGGCCGCTGCATTTCAGCGTGTTTATCGCCTCGACGACTTCGAGCGAATTGCCTATCGCGCATCCGAGCGGCGCGTCCATATCCGTGACGAGCGCAAGCATTTTTCTGCCTGCGTTTTTGCCGATACTCACCATCAGTTTTGCGAGAGCAAGGCTATCCTCTTCCGACTTCATGAAAGCTCCGCTGCCGCACTTGACGTCCAGAACTATGCAATCGTCCGGGAGAGCCAGTTTTTTGCTCATTATGCTGGACGCAATAAGCGGAATACTGTCCACTGTTGCGGTAACGTCGCGAAGCGCGTACAACTTTTTATCCGCTGGCGCAAGCGCCGCGCTTTGTCCCACAACGGCGATTCCGTATTTTTCGACTATTTCTTTTAATTTTTCGGGTGAAATATCCGTATTGAAACCTTGGATAGACTCCAATTTGTCTATCGTTCCTCCGGTGTGACCAAGCCCTCTGCCGCTCATCTTCGCAACGGGAATACCGAGCGACGCGATAACAGGCGCCACGACCAGCGTTGTTTTATCTCCCACTCCGCCGGTGGAATGCTTATCCACGCGCTTACCTTTAATACCCGGCATATCGCTTATAACGTCGCCGGAGTCGCGCATGGCGAACGTGAGAGAGGCTGTTTCGTCGTCGGTCATACCTTTAAGACAAATTGCCATAAGCAGCGCGGACGCCTGATAGTCCGGAATGCTGCCGTCGCAATATCCGTTGACGAAAAAGCGAATTTCTTCGTCCGATAAACGCTCGCCCCGCTTCTTTTTTTCGATAATATCGTACATTCTCATGAGCATACCTCCTTTTGCGCGTTCTTTTTTATACAAAAGCCTCCGCGCGGCTACGAGGAAGCTTTTTCTTTTTGTTTGTTATACGATTAAACGGCAGGCAGCGGAACCGTTCCGTTGTAGTAGCCGAACGCCGTCATGCACACCGAAAGCGCAATAAAGGCAAGCACACAGCCGATAATACCGAACACAAGCGTTTTTACGGGTTTTCCGCCCCTTTTGCACGTTTTTATAAATCTGATTATGGATATAATGCCGTAGGTCAAGGCAAATATGCCCAAAGCGGCGCAGGCGATAAGCGAAATTATCGCGCCTGCGTTTCCGGTGCCGATAAGCGATTGGATAGCGTTTTTCGTGACGGAATCTGTTGCTTTGTCCAGTTCCATCAGCGCTTGACGATACAATGCGGCGAAAAAGACGGCGACATATGCGACAATAATGCCTATGATTCCGCACACAAACGAGCTTATTGCTCCTTTTTTACCGTAATTCGCAGCGAAATACGAAGACATGGCAGGTTTTTCGGTCGCCGTATTTAAGGTACTTTCGGTGTTCCCGGCGTTTCTGTGGGCGAGTTTTGCAACGCAATCGTCACAAATTTCGCCGGTCGTTTCTTTTCCGCAATACTTACATTTCATTTTTGTTTTCTC
>USKH01000080.1 GCA_900555125.1 uncultured Clostridium sp. | reverse complement strand
TCGAAACAAACCTTAAGACGCTTATCCGCAGACAACAGTTCCTTTATGTCCGAACTGTTGCGACCGAGACAAGTACGAGGTAAATCTTCAACTGCAATCACCGCGCCGTGCTTTTCCGCAAATTCGGCAAGAAAAGCGAGCGACTTTTTCGCCTGCGACATTCTTTTTTCGCGCTTACACTCTTCTATAGGTTCGCCGCTTGCGTGAACGACGAATTTATCGAATCCTATGGCAGTCGCTTTTTCTATAATTTCCGAAAAATACGAAAGAGTAGACTTTCTTTGTTCCTCGTCGAGTGCAGAAATATCTATTTTCTCAAAGGGATAAAACGGAAGATGATACGACCATAGTTTTATACCGTATTCATCGGCGAATTTTTTTACGCCCGCATAATCTATTCCCGCATATTTTTCCGCAGGAACGGATATTTCTATCGCGCTTATTCCGGCATCTCGCAGCTTTTTGAAATTTTCTTCCGTAAGATCGAATGCGGTCGATAGACCCACATTGTAATCGAACTCTGTCATTTTTTACCTCCGATATTAGCCTATTTAACAATTAAAGTTATTTTTCCGCTGCCTTGACCCGGCGTCTGCCAGCGTTTGTTGAGGCGCGGCCCGCACGAGTTCGTCCCTATCCCGCTCATGAAATAGTCGGCATAGAGATAATTTTTCCCGCTTGCGGGAAGCTGATCGTCGTGAGCGGTTTTTTCCAGCGTTGCCGCGTCGTACGGCGACAGATTGAACGAAAAACCCTGTGCGCTCTCAAGCGTGATTTCGGTTTTTCCGTTTGTCACGCACGCGTAATTGGTGCCGTAGTGGCTGCCGTTTTCCTGCGGCTTTACGTAATGAACGAAGTTATCCGAAACGGTGGTATCGTAAAAGTCGCGGCTGCATGCAAAACGCTTGTCCGTATAGCTCTCCTGCGGGCCGTAACCGTAGAACGACATGTTCTCGTACGACTTGTCAAGCGCGGCGCACAGTCCTATTCTCGGCAGGAACCAGCCCTCTTTCATGGCGTTGTACTCGTAGTCGATTGTAGTTTCGACGCCACCGTCTACAAAGTTGTACAAAAGCGTATATTTAACGATGGGTTCGCGCTGTTCGGACACGATTTTGCCCTTTACGGCGATAGCGTCGTCGCCGATTTTTTCCACCGAATAAGCGTCGGCATACGAATGATCCATGCGCTGCGACTTCCACTCCCACTTGACGTTTCTGTCGTTGTCTGTGGGCGCGCGGTAAATATTGAGCGCAAGCTCGCTTTCAAACACTTTTTCTCCCGACTTTTCGACAGACGAAATCGCGCCGGTGCCTCTGTCTACGGTAAATACAAGGTTTCCGTTCCTGACGACGTAATATCTGCCTTTTTCTTCTATTTCACACTTTGCGGGAGAGTGAGCGGACAATTCAAGCGGTTTAAGCTCGAAACATTCGGATGCGAACAAGTGATTTTCGGGGACAAGTCCGTCTTCTTCTATCGCAAACAGATTTACTTTGACGCTCGAAGCGTTTTTATCTTTTATATCGAGACAAACGTTTTGCTGTGGTTCGAGCGCAACCTGAACGAGCTGCTTTGACGTAATGTTTTTGCCGTTTTTGCATACTATTTCCGCCGCAAACGCCATAGAAGCGAAATAATTGCGGGAAGTTATCGTTATTTCTCCGTCTTTATATTCGATAAGCACGGGTTCGTACGCTTTTTTCATTTCGAGCGTACCGGTTTTAATTTTGCGGTCGGCTGCCACTATTCCGTCAATACAGAAATTGCCGTCGTGCAGAGTTTCTCCGAAGTCGCCGCCGTAGCGGAAGCCGTCGGAATTATACAAAACGCCGTGGTCTGCCCATTCCCACACGAATGCTCCCATAAATCTGTCGGAAGAATATATTACGTCCCAGTACTCTTTCAGATCTCCCGGTCCGTTGCCCATGGCGTGGCTGTATTCGCACTGAACAAACGGACGATGCTCGTCCTTGTCGTTTAAAAACCCGTTTGCCATAAATTCGGGCGAAGCGTACATGCGGCTGACAACATCCACGGGAGCCTGAGCGTAGTCGGCAAATCTCGGCTTTCTCTCGCCCGTTTCGGCGTCGTAATCGGCGGCGCACACGCGCTCGTAATGCACGGGGCGGGTGGAATCGGTTGCCTTTATATAAGCCGAACAAGCGTAGAAATTCTTGCCCCAGCCACACTCGTTACCCATCGACCACAGAAGAACGCAGGCGCGGTTTTTGTCGCGCGTGACCAGCATTTTCTGGCGTTCGAGCCTTGCAAACTCGAATTCGGGATTGTCGGACAGGTACCCTTCCTCTCTTCCGTCGCGGCTTGCGCTTGCTCCGTGCGACTCGTGGTCGGCTTCATCGATAATATAAAAGCCGTATTTGTCGCAAAGGCGATAAAATTCGGGGCAGGACGGATAATGGCTGGTACGGATTGCGTTTACGTTTAATTTTTTCATAAGCGTAAGGTCGGTCATTATGTCGTCCATGCTGACTGCCGCGCCCTTTGTCGGGTGGAAATCGTGACGATTGACGCCGCGCATCTTGATTGCTTTGCCGTTGAGAAGGAACGCGCCGTCCTTTATTTCTATTTCGCGGACGCCCACTTTTTCGCGGATAAATTCGCCCTCGCACTCGATATCCATATCGTAAAGGTACGGCGTTTCGGCGCTCCAAAGCTTGGGATTGTCTATCTTGAAGCAGACCTTTTCGCCTTCTTTCACGACTTTGGTTTTTCCGCCGAAAGACACGGAAGCCGCCTCTCCTTTCAGAAGCGCAAACGTCACTTCGCCGTTTTGCCTGGTTTCTATTTTATAGTCTTCGACGTGCTTTTCGGGGCGGGTGAGCATGTATACGTCGCGGAAAATACCGGTAAAACGCCACTTATCCTGATCCTCGAAATACGTGCCTGCGCACCATTTGAGAACAAGCACGTCAAGTTTGTTTTCTCCGTCAATCAGGTAATCGGTTACGTCGAACTCGCTTACGCGGTGACTTATCTGGCTGAAACCGACGAATTTACCGTTTAAGTACACATAAAAACAGCTGTCCACGCCCTCGAAAATAAGATACTGCTTGTCCCGTTTTGTCGTATTGAACGTGCGGCTGTAATGAAACGCCGGATTTTCGCTCGGCACGAAAGGCGGATCGAAAGGCACGGGATAGTTTATGTTGGTGTACTGAAAACAATCCATGCCGTAGTACTGCACGCACGACGGAACGTCTATCGGCTTTTCGGGCGTCAGAGCATAAAAGTCGTCCGGGACGTCCAGAACGCTTTTGTAAGGATTAATCGTCCACTTGCCGTTCAGTGACGCAAAGCGCGAACTGTCCTCTCTGACCTCGCTCCACTCGTTTTTGTCGGCAAACGGGATATAGTAGCATCTCGGCTGCATGGTGCCGGCATAGTCGTACTGCTCGTAATATTTTTTCAACATTTCACTGCCCTCCGCAATGTTTTTCTTTTTATCGCGAACCGGATTTATTTTCCGCCCGTTCGCCTGTTCTTAATTTATATTATACAGCAAAAACGCCGCCTCGGTCAAACGAAACGGCGTGTAAAAAATTGCTGTAAAAATCAAAAGACATGCGCAACTTTGTCCTATTTTTATTCAAACTCGGCGCACGCTTCCACTTCGCGGTACATTTGTTCGGCGTCTTCGAGCGTGTTAAGCCTTGCCCGGAACAGCTTTAAGTCCTTGTTGCCGGCAAAATAATACGGAAGATGTTTGCGTATATTGACGGCGGTGAAGCGGCTGCCGAAATACTCGGTCATATAACGTATGTGAGTAAGAAGCATCTGCTTTTTGCTTGCGTCCTTTTTTCCAAGCGAGAATATATCACAGTTGCCTATTGCCCCACGTCCTATCGCGACGCCTTCGGTAAGCAGCAAGCGGTCTTTTAAGTTGTTTTTCTTAACGTCGCCGTTCCCGAACACGGGAACGTTCACTTTTTGCGCGACGCGGCAGATAATATCCCAGTCGGCAAAGCCCGAATAGCCCTGCTCCGCCGTTCTTCCGTGCACGGTCATAGCGGCGGCGCCCGCTTCTTCCGCCATCGAAGCAAATTCCTCGGCACAGATATCGTCGTCGTAAAATCCCGCGCGGAACTTTACGGTTACCGGTCTTCCGTTCGCGCCCGCAACAGCCGCCTTTATAATTTTTCGGGCGCGGTCGAAATCGCGCATGAGCGCACTGCCTTCGCCGTTAGACACTACTTTTTTAGCGGGGCAACCCATATTTATGTCTATTATGTCGAAATGCGCAAGTTCTTCTCTCTGCGCGGCGTTATAAAAGTCGTCGGGGTCGAACCCGAACAGTTGCACCGACGACGGCGTTTCGTTGGGCGCGAGCCGAAGCATGTCGATGGTCTTTTTGCTGTTGTACAGCAATCCTTTCGCGCTTATCATCTCGGTGGTGGTGAGCGCGGCTCCGTAATCGCGGCAAAGTCTGCGGAAAGCCACGTCGCCGAACCCCGCCATGGGCGCGAGAATAACGTTGCCGCAAAGCGTTACGTTTCCTATTTTAATGCTCATAGCTTGTCTTTAACCGCCTTTTCGAGGTTGTTTGCCGCAGTAATGCTTTTAAGGCAGGCAAATTTTTTAAGCATAAGTTCTTCCGCCGAATAGCCGCGAAGCTCCGCAAGCATAACGGCTGCCGACAAAAGTCGTTCGGTAGACGAGCAATCGGAACATGCAAGGTTGTCCGCTATTATTTTTTTCAGCTCGTCTTCGGTTACGTTTGCGCCCGACTTATTTGCTTTTTTAATAAATTTGCCGAGAAGCATGGTTGCGGGGAAATTGTCCGGCAGCCTGTCGATTTGTTCGGAAAGAGTGGAATAGTGTTTTTCCTTTGCTTTGGCTTTTTCCCAATAATAAAGCGCGCTTTCGGAGTCGGTTGCCTTGTCCTCGCCGAAAATATGAGTATGTCTGCCCACAAGCTTTACGCAAAGCTCGTTTATAACGTCGTTAATGTCGAAGTCGCCTTCCTTTTCGCTCATGTCAGCATGAAACACGGTTTGCAGCATAACGTCGCCCAGCTCTTCTTTAAGGTTGTCGCCGTCGCCGTTGTTTATGGCTTCCACCGCCTCGTACGCCTCTTCTAGCATATTGGCAGCGATGCTTTCGTGAGTCTGCGCACGGTCCCACGGACATCCGTCTGGCGCAGTGAGGCGTTTCATTATATAAAGAAGATCGGAAAATCCGTAGCGTTTTTTGCCGATTAGCCGTTCGTCGCCTTCTATAAACAAACTGCTGCTCTGAGCGATTTTATAATGGTCTATCTCCGAAAGCGGAATTGATATTACCTCGCCGCCGGGAGCCAGCCGCACGGGCATTTCGTCGTCGTAAAATTTCATAAGCGCAAGTTTGACGTCCGAAGCGGCGTCCTTGCCGTCTATCTGATAGACGACCAGCGGAAGGCGCGAATCTATCTGCGTTTTTTCGACGTCGTACGCCGAAACGAACAAAACGTCGCTCCCGGTCTGTCTTGCGCGATTGTCCGCAACGCCGGGTATTATTTCCACCCGAGTAAGCTCTGCCAATTTTTTTACCGCGGTATCCGAATAGCCGTCGCCTACCGACAGAAACGCCACTTTTTTGCCTTCTTTTTCTCGCGAGAGCAAAAATTCGCATATGCGCTCGTCAAGCTGCTCGAAGCTTTCGGCGTCGCCGCATTTTTCGCTTAGCGGAATGCTTTTATAACGCGTCGTGGTGCGCGAATACACCTCGTCCGCTTCTTTCATGGCTTGTTTTCCGCGAACGGTAATATCGCCCGCTTCCATTCCTATTCCGATAACCGCAATCATAAGGCTTTGCTCCTTTTTGTTTTTCGACTAAAATTATGCCATATCGGGCGAAAAAAGTCAATTCTTTTTGCCTCCTCTGTTGACAATAGAGGTATTTTGCGTTATAATTATCTTGTAAGAAAAGCGAACTATCGCATAAAAAGGAGCAAAATTATGAATCTC
>USKH01000079.1 GCA_900555125.1 uncultured Clostridium sp. | reverse complement strand
ATCTGCCTGTCGGGTTCGGTGATGCGCTCGAGAATAGCGGCTTTGCGAAATTCGGGGTGTGCGTCTATGACGGGCGCAAGAGATGTCAGCACTTCGGTCGCTGCCTGAATAAACTCATCCTGCCCCGGATTTTTGATTTTAAGTTCGGTCAATACGTCCTGAATATAGTTCATGAAACCCTCCGATTTTACCTTAATAATTATATAACGAGTTTATGCCGTTTGTCAATGCAATCTCGCGTTTTAAACAAAAAAACCGAAGAAATTATTCACTTCTTCGGTTTTTGTCGTTGTGTGATTTTTTTAGCTTGCGATTAAAGCCCCAATTCTTTCAGAAGGGCGTCTTTGCTTTTGTATCCGAGAGAGGTGGCGGCTACTTTACCGTCCTTAAACAGATAAATAGCGGGAATGGCGTCAATGTTGAATTGCTCGGCAAGAGTATCTTCTTCGTCAACGTTTACTTTGCCCACTTTAATTTTGCCGTCGAACTGCTCGGCAAGTTCGTCTATCACGGCCGACATCATGGTGCAGGGAACGCACCAGCTCGCCCAGAAATCGACGACGACGGGAAGAGAGGAGTCCAAAACTTCTTTAGTAAAATTATCCGCCGTCAAAGTAATCTCTTTCATTTCAAATACCTCCGCATACGTTTTGTCGTACAGTTAGTATACCCGAAAAACGAGCGTTTTTGTCGTTTTCGGTCAAAAAAATTCGTAAAATTTACTTTTTAGTTGCAAATCCGTCGGGATTCATGGTCTGCCATTTCCACAGAGAAGCGCACATGTCGTCCAGCGTACGGGTTGCAACCCAGCCCAGTTCTTTTTTAGCCTTGTCTGCGCATGCATAGCAGGTGGCAATATCGCCTGCTCGTCTGGGAGCGATGACGTACGGAATTTTGTGTCCGCAAGCCTTTTCGAATGCGTGAATGACGTCCAGAACGCTATAACCTATACCGGTGCCGAGATTGTAAGTATAAACGCCCGGTTTGTCGCATTTTTCGATTGCTTTGATGTGTCCGAGGGCAAGGTCTACGACGTGAATGTAATCGCGCACGCCCGTTCCGTCGGGAGTGGGGTAATCGTTGCCGAACACGCTGACTTTCTCGCGCTTGCCGCACGCAACCTGAGCGATATAGGGGGTAAGATTGTTGGGTATTCCCTTGGGGTCTTCGCCGATAAGTCCGGACGGATGCGCCCCCACGGGGTTGAAGTAACGCAACAGCACAACCGTCCAGCCGTTGTCGGACGTGTACAGATCGCGAAGTATTCCTTCAATATAAAGCTTGGTCGAGCCGTAAGGATTGGTGGTGGAAAGACGGCAGCCTTCGTCGATAGGCAGGCGTTCGGGGTCTCCGTAAACGGTTGCGGACGACGAGAATACTATTTTCTTTACGTTGTGAGCCGCCATGCTTTCAAGCAGAACAAGCGTTCCGTAAATATTGTTGTCGTAGTAAGGAAGCGGAATTTTAACGCTCTCGCCCACGGCTTTAAGCCCTGCAAAGTGAATTACGCTGTCAATGTCGTTTTCTTCGAAAATCTTGTCTATTGCCGCTCTGTCGCGAATATCGGCGTTGTAAAATTTTGGCATAACGCCGGTGATTTGCTTAATGCGGTTAAGACTTTCCTCGCTTGCGTTGACAAGGTTGTCCACGACTACTACGTCGTAATGTTGATTGATGAGTTCTACTACGGTGTGCGAGCCGATATAACCCGCTCCGCCTGTAACCAAAATGCTTTTCACGGTTTTTGCAGCCTCCTTGATTTTGTTCGCACATATTATATATCAAAAGTACGAATAAATCAACACTTTATCGGAATTTTTTTGCAAAATTTCGGTAAATAATTTACCGTTGCGGTAAAAACTAATCTTTCGGGATAAAGCCGGAATAACGTTTAATCGGCGTTGCGTACAAAATCACCGTGCCGAGAGCCGCGCCGACCAAAGCCTGCAAAATCTGGAAAGGCAGTTTAATTATCGCATATTCGGGAGTGGAGTATATAAAAGCTCTTCCGAGAGAATAACCCGTAACCATTATAACCGCGCCGACCGCAACCGCGACTATTGCCTTCCACAGCGGAGCAAGCTCGTTTTTCTTTCCTGCGATAAGAGATATCGCAACCGCCTGTAAGCCGTGAGTAACGAGAGATACGAACATGGGGGCGGGATAAAACAGCATATCGCCGAAGAACGCACCCACGCCGCCCACTATAAACGCCGACAACGGATCCAGCACCAGCGCGGCAAGGCATATAACTATGTCGTTTAAGTACAAATGTCCGCCGGGAACTGGGATCGAGCATATCGACGAGCTCATCACTATGTTAAGCGCGGTAAAAAGCGCGACGTAGCATATCTTTCTGGTGGAAACGTAATATTTGCTGTCTTTGATTTTTTTCTTTTTTCCGTCTGCAGTCGTCAGTTCCACGGTCGCCGATTGGGCGATTTCTTGTTTTTCGTTTTGTTCTTGTTCCATACAAGCACCTCTATAAAAAATTTTTCCGTACTATTATACGACCTTATTGGATATATGTAAATAACCAAAAAACGATTAAATAATAATACCAGATGTAAATAACCAAAAAACGATTAAATAATAATACCAGATTTTTGTTTGCTTAACAATGCGGTTGAATTTGTTCCGGATTGCGCCGGAAATAGCGAAAGTTGTTCTAAAACCCCGTCGAAGCGCATTACAATGTTTTGTAATACTATTTTGTGGAGGAACGACAAAATGAAAAAAACAATTCGGGTCGTCGTATTAACGCTTGCGGTTGTATCTGTTTTTTCGCTGTTTACGGCGTGCAAAGCGAAAGAGGACGCGTACGAAAGTATAGTGTCCGAGTACAGAAGTGAAGTGTATACCGGCGAAAACGATAAATATTCGATAGAAATTGTTTCGGGATATCGGGAAAATCCTTTTGAAATCGACGGAAAAAGCGGAAGCAAAGTCGACTATACGCTTATTATCGTAACACCGAAAATTGACACCGCGGAAAAATCGCTGGTGATAACCGCAGATTGCGACGGAAAAAAGACCGAGGGCAACGCCCTTCGTCATCCGTATAAGGACAGCTATTCGTTTGAATTTATGTCGAAAACGACGTGCGATAAGCCGGTTATTACAATTTCCGACGGCAACACGAGTCAGACGATAACGCTTTCGCCCGTGCGTAAAGAGGGTGAGATAAGCGGTATAGACGCCATGAAAAAAGTCGTAAAAAACCTGAGCGACAGCCTTGCTCCGTACACTTCCGACGGCAAATTCTGCGGAGAAATTTTTATTCGCTACATAAGCAATCCGTTGTCGTCCGACGGGAAATACTACTGGTATGTGTCTTTCGTGCCGGAAGCCGATTCGAGTAAAACCATTGCCGTTTTGGTTGACGTCGTGTCCGGCGAAATCATCGCCTCGCGAAAATAGTCTCGCAAACGTAAACCTTGTATGATTTTGTAAACGCAAAAAAATCCGCTTTTAATCCGGGGCGGATTTTTTGTCGTAAAATCGCGCGTAGTTGTTGACTTTGCTTTTTATAAATATTATACTGAATGTATCATAGTTACGGAAGTGAAAATATGCCGGATAATATAATAATACGCGGAGCTCGCGTGCATAACCTGAAAAATATCGATTTAAGCGTTCCTCTCGGAAAATTCGTGGCAATTGCCGGCGTTTCGGGAAGCGGTAAATCGTCGCTTGCGCTGGGCGTTCTTTACGCGGAGGGCTCGAGGCGTTACCTCGAAGCTCTGTCCGCGTATACGAGAAGAAGACTTACTCAGGCGGAAAATGCAAACGTGGACAGCATCGAAAACGTGCCTGCGGCGCTTGCGCTGCATCAGCGCCCCGCAATACCAAACGTAAGAAGTACGTTCGGAACGCTTACGGAGCTGTCAAACAGCCTGCGCCTTATGTATTCAAGACTGGGAAACCACGTCTGCCCCAACGGACATCTCGTTCCGCCGTCGTTTAACGTAGCGGCGGGGAAAACGCCTGATTTGTCCCGAATGCGGAGCGGAATTTGCCCCACCGAGCGCCGAGGACTTTTCGTTCAATTCGACGGGAGCCTGTCCCGAATGTTCGGGAACGGGCGTGGTTCGCAAAGTGAATATAGATTCGCTTGTCCCCGACGACTCGCTTACGATAGACGAGGGCGCAGTGGCTCCGTGGAATTCTCTCATGTGGTCGCTGATGACCGACGTGTGCCGCGCTATGGGTGTGCGCACCGACGTTCCGTTCCGCGAGCTTACCGACGAGGAAAAGAATATCGTTTACTACGGACCCGCCGAGAAAAAACATATTTTCTACAAGGCTAAAAATTCCAATCAGGCTGGCGAACTCGACTTTACGTATTACAACGCCGTCTACACCGTGGAAAACGCGCTTGCAAAGGTGAAGGACGAGACGGGAATGAAGCGTGTTTCGGCATTTCTGATCGAAAGCACGTGCCCCGAATGCAGCGGAACTCGTCTTAATAAACGAGCGAGAAGCGCGCGCCTTTTGGGAAAAACTCTTCCCGAAGCCTGCGCTATGCCGCTTGGAGAACTTCTCGAATTCGTCAAAAAAATTCCGTCGCAGATGCCGTGCGATATGCGCCCGATGGCGGAAAGCATAGTAAGCGAATTCCTTGCCGTTTCTGAAAGACTTATTGACCTCGGACTGGACTATCTCACGCTTGACCGAAGCGCAAACACGCTTTCCACGGGAGAATTGCAACGCATTCAGCTTGCTCGCGCCGTCCGTAACAAGACTACGGGAGTCATGTACGTTTTAGACGAGCCGTCTATTGGCTTGCACCCGGCAAATGTGGACGGATTGCTTGCCGTTATACGCGATCTTGTGTCGCGCGGGAATTCGGTTGTGGTTGTCGATCATGACACTAGAGTAATCGGAGCGGCGGATTACGTAATCGAAATGGGCAAGGGAGCGGGCGAGCACGGCGGCAACGTCGTTTCATGCGGAAGCGTAACGGAAATAGAAAAAGATCCGCGTTCGATTATAGGAAAATATTTATCTGGACAAGCCGACGTAAAAGCGCAAAAACACGCCGGAAAGGATTGCTTGTTTGCGCTCGGAACGATAGAAATGTCCACGTTGCCCCTTCATACGGTGCATGCTCTTGACGTAAAAATTCCCAAAGGACGACTTACCGTCGTTACGGGTATGTCGGGAAGCGGAAAAACAACAACCGTGCTCGAAAGCCTCGTGCCGGCTTTGCGGGCGAAAATCTGCGGAGAAAAGTTGCCGCCGCATGTGCAGTCGCTGAAAGCGGACGGAATCAACCGCGTAAATCTCATCGACGCCACGCCGATCGGCGTAAACGTGCGTTCGACGGTTGCAACGTATTCGGGCATACTGGACGACCTTAGAAAACTCTATGCGTCGTCGCCAAAGGCAAAAGAACTCGGATTGAAAGCCGGAGATTTTTCGTATAATACGGGCAGCCTGCGTTGTCCTACGTGCGACGGAACCGGTCAGATTTCCATGGATATTCAGTTTTTGCCCGACGTCGAAATAATTTGTCCCGATTGCGGAGGAAAGCGCTATTCCGAAAAAGCCTGCGACGTGAAAATCGATTTGAAAGGAACGGGATATTCGGTTGCCGACCTCATGAACGTAACGATAAGCGAAGCGGCAAAACTGTTTGAAAAACATAAAAAGATTAAAGAAAAACTCGAAACGCTTGCCTCGCTCGGACTGGACTATCTGACGCTCGGAGAGAGTACGCCGTCGCTTTCGGGCGGAGAGGCTCAGCGGCTTAAACTTGCCGCCGAAATGGGCAAAATGCAGTCGGACGCATTGTTCGTTTTCGACGAACCGACAATAGGATTGCATCCGAAAGACGTTGGAGTTCTGTTGGAAGTCTTTGGCAAGCTTATCGGAAACGGAGCAACCGTAGTAGTTATCGAACACGATCTCGATATGATTAAAAATGCCGATTATATAATAGACACGACTAACCTGAAGCCTATGGAGCTGCAGAATAAGCTCCTGTCGATGCTTTCGGACGGAGAAGATGGAAAAGAGACATTTAAGATAACCGTCCAGTCATTTGGTTACAAGCATGGGATGAGCATGGATGCC
>USKH01000078.1 GCA_900555125.1 uncultured Clostridium sp. | reverse complement strand
CGACATTATTTTAGCGCATTTTATTTCGTCGGTAATAAAATTCATCATCGGTCCGAACAAAACGTTTTTATTATTAGACAGTGAAATTCCGTAAATATTGTTTACAATAACGTTTTTAACAAAATCGGATGACAGTACTTCTTTTATAAAACCCGCATCCTCTCCTCTCATAACGTTGGGCAAAACAAGCAGAAAAGGTTTTTTCAGCGATTTCAGTTCGTCAGCAACGTTTTTTGTCCAATCTCTCGGGGAATAAGCTACATAATCATAAAGTTCCGACGTTTTATTTGCCGCATTTACGTTGTCGAACCGGGCAATAATGCAATCGTCGGGTGAAGTAAAATACGTTAAATCGGAAAAGATATTTTTGTATTGCTTGTCGTTTTTTTCGGGAATTGCGGACTCGATAATTTTCTTTTTCAATTGTTCGCAACACGTGCGCCTGATTTGATTAAGCTGAGATTTAGGTATAAAAACAGCTTGATTTATTGTAATATTTGCATTGTTCAGCTTAAATCCGATGTCTTCCGTCCTGGAAAAGGATGAAACGATATCGACTTCGGAAAGCGGGCTGTTCTTTGCGTCGGCAAGGTTATCTATAGTTATTTCGACATGTTCCACACCGCTTGAAAGAGCAAAGACAGCACGATTATTTTCGATTTTCGCAAATAAATCGAACGGGACAAATCTTTTTTTGGCCAGAACTTCGTCGCACAGTTGTTTGTCGGTGGTAATGCAGACTTTGTCGCCGGGGAATATGTTGCCGGAAAAACCCGTTTTCGATCCGTCCGAAATTATACCCGCACTTCCGCTTTCAATGTTATTGTGCAAAAACTTTACGCCGTCGCCCCGGCTGAGATTGCAGCTGAGCGTTGCTGTTTTACCGTTGACACTTCTGACGGTGCCTGCGCTTTGTCCAATGTGATTTTGGGAATAGGGAAATATTATGTCTTCACGATCGCTCCCGATGTATACCTCGGTGTAATTCCCTCGATTGAACATGCGTTTAAGTCGTGAAATATCATATTTTTCTCCGGACAGAATTGTTTTGTAGCAACTTACCGCCTCTCCGACGTACTCGGGTCTGCGCATTCTGCCTTCAATTTTAAAAGAACAAACACCGGCTTTAATGAGCTGGTCAACTTTGTTTTTCATACACACGTCTTTAGGTGACAGCCAATATGCTTTCTTTCCGTTGAAAACATATTGTTTGCGGCACAATTGCATGCATTTGCCCCTGTTTCCGCTGAAGCCCGAAACCAGTGAAGAAAAATAGCAGTTTCCCGAAAAAGATACGCATAACGCACCTTGAACAAACGCCTCGATTTCAAGCGAAGTGTTTTTGTGGATTTTTTCGATATCGCCAAGAAGTGCTTCTCTTGATAATATAACTCTCGTAAAGCCGAGTTTTTCGGCGGCAAGCGCACCTTCGAGATTGTGAACGGCAGCTTGAGTGCTTAGATGCAGTACTATGTCAGGCATAGTACTTTTAATGCGTGAAATTAGCGAAAAATCTTGCAAAATAAAGGCGTTTACGCCAATATCCCGACATTCTTTCATGCAGGTAATTACATCGTCGTATTCACTTTGTTTGTATATCGTATTAAAAGTTACATAAACTTTAACGCCGAAAAAGCGGCAAAATTCCACGGCTTTTTTTAGCTCTTCCGTGGTAAAATTGCCCGCTTTTGCTCTTGCGTTAAATCTGGTAAGTCCGAGATATACGGCGTCGGCACCGTTCATCACGGCGCATTTAAGCGATTCAAAGTTGCCCGCAGGCGCGAGCACCTCCGTTTTTTTATCTGAGAGTTGCATGCAGTTTGCTTTCAAGTCCGGAAACAACCTTTTTCATAACATCCTGAATTTCGCTGTCTACCAGAGTATGGTCGTCGTTACGCAGCCATAATGTAAACGCAACGCTCTTCTTTCCCGTGACAATCTGATTTCCTCTGTAAACGTCGAACAGTCGAACTTTGTCGCAAATATCTCCGGCACATTCATAAATGCAGTCGATTATTTTTCCGACCGGCACTTCGTCGTTGACAATTACCGCAATATCGCGTTCGACAACCGGAAATTTAGGAAGCGGACGGAAACGGTTGATTTTGCGTTCCGCACCGATAAGATCCTGAACGTCGATTTCGGCAATAAACACATGCTCGGGAATGTCGAATTCTTTTGCGGTCTCGGGGTGAATTTTCCCCAAATAGCCTATTTTTTTGTCGCCGACAAACATATCCGCGCCGATGCCGGGATGCAGATATGAAATATCGCTGCGCTCGACAACAACGTTATCGGCTCCGAGCTTGTGTAACATTCCTTTTATAACGGCTTTAATGGAATAAAAATCTTCTTTTTCTCCGGTAAAGCATGCACAAAGAGTATATCTCTCGTCGGGAAGTTCGGTAAGAGGTAAACTCTTGGGATTATAAGTTCTGGCGATTTCAAACAAACGATAATTATCGCTTTTGAAACTGTAATTGCGGGCAATCGATTCAAGCATACTGCCTGCAAGCTGAGTACGCATTATCGAATAATCTTCGCTTAACGGATTGATTATTCTAATATATTTTCTGCGGGTATCATCCTGTTTGATTCCGAGCTTATCGTATTGTTTTTCGCTTACAAACGAAAATGTTGCGGCTTCCATCGCTCCGCATGAAACCATGTAATCTTTGATAAGATCGACCGATTTCTGCTCTTCGGTCTTTCCTCCGATTGTGGGGTGCGCTTTTTCGATAAAAGTCGATTTCAGATTATCGTAGCCGTAATAACGTATGATTTCTTCGGTAATATCGGTGTAATTGTCTATATCGTCGCGGAACAACGGAATCACGCAGGTGAGTTCGTCGCCTTTTACCGTTGATTTAATGCCGAGATTAGCAAGAATTTGCAGAATTTTTTCGGTTGGAACCTCTATTCCGAGCAAATCGTTAATTTTTGTCACTGCAGTAGTTAAAATGCGTTCGGACGGAACTTTGCCGCCGGCTTCGATATGCTCTTCGGTTACTTTACCTGCCCCCAGCGTTTCAAACAAATTAAGCGCTCTTGCTCTGCCGAAACTTAAATTAAACCAATCCACTCCCTTTTCGTATCTTGCGGAAGAATCGGAGCGAAGTCCGAATTTTCTCGAAGTGGAACGAACGTTTCCTCTTGCAAATTTTGCCGCTTCAAGAAAAACAGCCTTTGTGTCATCGTTAATTCCGCTGTATTCGCCGCCCATAATACCGGCAATTGCCAGCGGTTTTTCGATGTCGGCGATAACCATCATATCCGACGTAAGCTTATAATTTGTGTCGTTCAGAGCCGTGATTTCTTCGCCGTTTTTTGCGCTGCGGACAATAACCTTATCTTTAACGCAGTTAAGATCGAATGCGTGCAGAGGTTGTCCGACTTCCATCAGAACATAGTTTGTTATGTCGACAAGATTGTTGATAGGGCGTAAACCTACATAACGCAGACGGTCGCGCATCCAGACGGGCGCAGGTTCGATTTTAACGTCGTCTATTACAGTCCCGGTATAGGCACTGCAATTTTCGTTCTGAATTTCGGCGGAAAAACACTTGATACTTGTTTTTGCCGGATGATATTGGATGGACGGATATTTGATTTCTTTTCCGAGAACGGCTGCTACTTCACGCGAAATGCCTATAATTGATTGGCAGTCGGGGCGATTTGCCGTTATAGAGACATCCAGGACATATTCGTCGAGGCGCAAAACTTTTTTAATATCCTCGCCTATAGGCGTATTTTCGGGCAGAATGAGTATTCCGTTTACTTCTGCGCCCTCCATAACGCTGTCGTCTATACATAGTTCGCTGCCGGAACAGAACATTCCGTAGCTGGTTACGCCTCTTAAATCGCCGGTTGTAATGTGCTTGCCGCTGGGAAGATCTGAATTATCGCGTGCGACGGGGACGATTGCTCCTTCGAAAACATTTGTTGCGGCGGTTACGATAACCGATTGCTCGAAGCCGAAATCGACATGGCATATCTGTAATTTGTCGGCGTGAGGGTGTTTTTCGATTTTTGTGATTTTTGCGGTTAAAACGTTATCGATATTTTTTCCGAGATAAATAATATCTTCTACTTCAAAGCCGACGTTGAGAAGTTTATCTGCAAGTTGTTCGGGGGTAATATCTCCTATATCGACATATTCTTTAAGCCAGGAAAGCGGTAATTTCATTGTGTCGACCTCCTTTAATTAAATTGCTTGAGAAATCTGACGTCATTCTCGAATTCGAGACGCATGTCGTTGATTCCGTAAATAATCGTAGTTATTCTGTCAAGTCCTATTCCGAAAGCAAAGCCGGTGTATTTATCGGGGTCTACGTCGCAGTTTTTGAGAACGTTGCGATTGACCATACCGGCACCGAGTATTTCTATCCAGCCTGTACCCTTGCATACTCTGCATCCTTTACCGTGGCAATACGGACAGGAAGCGTCCACTTCCACGCTGGGTTCGGTGAACGGAAAATACGACGGACGAAAACGTGTTTTCGTGTTGCTTCCGAAAAAGTACTTTGCAAATTCATCCAGCATTCCTTTGAGATCGCACATGGTGATATGTTCGTCAACAACAAGGCCCTCAATCTGATGAAACACGGGAGAATGCGTTGCGTCTATATCGTCCGAACGATATACTCTGCCCACAGTTATCATTTTAATCGGAGGTTTATTGTTTTCCATGGTGCGAATTTGACCTGCGGATGTCTGACTTCTTAAAAGAATCCTGTCGGTAATATAAAAGGTATCCTGCATGTCTCTTGCCGGATGATCGGCAGGCGTATTAAGCGCTTCAAAATTATAATAATCGGTTTCGATCTCCGGACCGTCAATTTCAATAAAGCCCATAGAAATAAAGAAGTCCTCGACTTTTCGTCTGATCTGAGAAAGCGGATGCAAATTGCCGGTTTCCGTTTCTTTATCGATAGAAATGTCTATCTTTTCGGCGTTCAGACGTATTTCCAGCTCCTTTTTATGCAAAGCTTCGAGTTTTTCTCCGAGAAATCTTTCGATTCGGACGCGCGCGTCGTTTACCATTTTGCCGAAAGCCGGACGGTCTGCGGCGGGAATATCGCGCATACTTTTCATAAGTTCGGTAAGTTTCCCGCTTTTACCGAGCAGCGTTACACGTAGATCGTTTAACGCTTTTCTGTCGTCGGAAACGGAAATTTTTTGTTCCGCTTCGTCTACGATTGTGTTAATTTTTTTGTCTTCCATAAGTCCTCCGAAAATAAAAAACCTGACGTAATAAAATGCGTCAGGACGAAAAAAGTCGTGGTACCACCTGATTTCATCCGCAAATAATGCGGACCTCGTTTTATTCCTTTACGCGGAACGGACGGCGCAACCTACTGTTGTTCAATTGCGCGGCTAAACGGTGAATATCTTATTTTGCCGTGCGCTCTTTCAGCCGGGAAGCGCTCTCTTTTTTCTGGCAAATTTCTTGTGCCGTATCACAGCCGTTGAATTTATTATAACACACAAATTAATTTAAATCAACCGTTTTACACAGGATTTAATCGAAAAATCAATGCTCAGACATTTAAATTATATGTTTTAACACCGGGTATAATATCGGGAACGTCGCCGCTTAAAATACAATCGACGAGTATAACCTCGCTATCTATCCGTTCGCGTTCGGGCTTGCCGGGAATAAGAAGATTTACTTCGGTTTTAATTTTGTAATGTATTCTGTTTATTCCAACACTTTCTGTAAATACGTCAAAAGAATAGCAAACGGTATTTATCGGTGCTATGTCGATTTGAATTTCGGGACCTTTCCCACCCAGCAGTACTATGCCTGACATAGTACCTAAATTGATAGAAATCTCGTTGTTATTTGTTGAAATCAGTTTTTTTTGACTATCTAAGCATATTTTTTGCGCAATTTCATTAATCTTTACCGTATCGGCTACGACAGAATCTTTTTCATCGGTTTTCAATAAATTACCATACTTTTCGGTATTTTCATATGAATTTACTGCATTATAGGCACACGAAAAAATTACCTCCCGAACCCTGATCCCGGTTTTTGCACGGCACTCTGCGAGAATCACGGGAATTACGCACGAATTATAAAAGATAAAAACTAAGCCTATTATTACAAAAAGCGCTGTAAATAATTTTATTTTCCAC
>USKH01000077.1 GCA_900555125.1 uncultured Clostridium sp. | reverse complement strand
AAATGTGACAACTTTTGACAAAAAAACCTGCGAAAATGGTGTTTTAATATGAAACAAAATAAAGTATTTTTAATTTGTTACAAAAATAAGCATTTTTTACTTGACAGAACAAACAGTTTCGTTATATAATTATTATACCTTTTAACGGTACGCGTTTAAGAGGAATTTTGTGTTATAAAGAGAAGTGAAATGAAAAAAGGGACGACTTACATTTTAATTTGTCTTACCGTCGTTATGTCGCTTATCGGACTGCTTATCTGGTATAACGTTACAAAGACGGCAGGTGAGAAAAACCCGCTCGATGCGGACGTTACGTTAAACGGCAACACGGCCAAGGAATTGAGCGTTGATTTTAAGGACTTGAAACCCGGATCCGACGGGCAATACGTCATTAACCTGAACGCGAAAAACGCCAGAGACTATTCCGTCGTACTCAAATTTCGCGGCGATGGACAAATAAAAGACTTTATCGACGTTGAAGTAACAACCGACGCCGAAGGTTTTGAGTGTAAAAAAAGCAAATTGGCAGATCTGCTTGGCGGCGAAGAAATGGATCTCGGAAAAGGCGCAACCAAAATTACCGTCAGATACTCCATGCCCGTCGACGTCGGAAACGAAGCTCAGGGCGCGGAAGCAACGTTTTTTATAGAGCTTGTCGCTTCGCTTTAACGGGGAGAAAAAACAGTGGCGGAAAACGACGAAAAACAAAACAACCGACAAACGGCGGACGTAACCGCATCGCCCGAGGGCGAAGCGGCTTTGCCGGAGACAAACACGACAAAACAAAAAGTATTGAAAGCTTTGCAAATTGCGGGCGACGTACTGTTTTGTCTGATAATAGCTTTTGCGCTGTTTGTGCTTATAATCAGCGTATCGGCAAAACGCGACGCGGACGGAACGGCAAACGTTTTCGGCTATCAATTGAGATTCGTGCGGTCGGGTTCGATGGAAAAGTGCGACCAAACCGACGTCAGCGGCTACAAAATCAAGAGTATTCCGGTGAAAAGCTGCGTGTTCATCAAAAAAGCACCCGCACCCGACGATCAGCAAGCTTTAAACGAGTGGTGCTCGGCGTTAAGCGTGGGCGACGTACTTACGTTCCAGTACAGTAAGTACGGTGCCGCAAATATTCAGGATAAGGTGATAACGCACCGTATCGTGAAAATCGAGCCAAAAGAAGGCGGTTATATAATAACGCTGGAAGGCGACAACAAAAACGACACCGGCTCGGTCGGACAGCAGGTTATCGACACCACAAAAGCGGACGGACTGGATTACATTATCGGCAAAGTAGAAGGTCAAAGCTATTTCCTCGGATTGTGCGTGTACGCGCTTAAATCCCCGGTAGGGCTGGTATTCATAATAATAGTGCCTTGCATGATAGTAATAGCGTACGAGGTGATAAAAATTATCACAGTCCTCAATAAAGATAAAAAAGATAGGCAACAGCAGGAAAAAACCGCCAAGGAAGACGAAATAGCGCTTCTTCGCAAGCAGCTTGAAGAACTTCAAAAATCGGGCGGAACCGCCGAGGCGCCCCGGCAGAACTCCGATGCGGAAACGGAGACGTCGGACGACGAATAAAATTGTAAGGTAATTAAAGGAGGTATATAAATGTATACGTTAATCAAAGTATTTGTTATCATAGCAACGATAGTAGCGATATTGTGCGTTGCGGTGGTAGTACGCGACATTGTCATGGAAGAAATTGACAGAAGAGCCGCCAGAAAGGCGAAAAAAGAAGCCGAGAAAAAAGAAGCCGATGAAAAAGCGGCGGAAGAGCAGCAGCCGGAACCCGAGAAGTCCGACGAAGAAGTAAAGGAAGAAAAGTAACTACGTATCTCGTCGCGCGGGAGAAACGGTGCCGGACATCGCAGACGCCGCGCCTGAAAGATAAATCTAAACAGGAGGATAAAAAGGAAAAATGGCAAAAAGAAAGTTGAGAGCATTGCTTGTTGCAGGACTTATGATTATGCTTTGTACCGCATTGCTTGTAACCGGAACGTTTGCGCTTTTCAGCAGCGAAGCCAAAGTGGAAAACCACTTGCAGGCAGGAACGTTGACAATTAAGCTCGAACGTACGCACCTTGTGAAAAATCGCCTGGACGACGTAACCGGCTATATGAAGACAGAAGAAAATAACACAACAGTTGATTTCACCGCCGCAACTACCGAAAACATATTCGGAATAGGCGAAAACGAGCTGGTTGCGCCCACGTCTTCATACGAGGCTACCATGAAGCTCAGCAACACCGGCAGCGTTGCATTCGATTACGTTGTCAACATCAAACTTACCTCTGTCAGCAATGCTTTGGCAGAACAGATGAAGGTGTATGTCGACGGCGTAGATACCGGAAAGCATTTGTCCGATTTCGTTGCGGACGGCAGCGGAAATCTTGCGGCAATCGCAAGCGGAAAGATGGCTAAAAACGACGCTGCGAAAACCTTCACGATTAAAATCGAATTTGAAAATCTTGCAAACAACGTTAATAATAACGCAAAGGATAAGGTAGTCGAATTCGATATGGTCGTAACCGCAGTTCAGCGTACTGCAGAATAAGACCGAAAAAATTAAACCCTGAAACTAAAAGCTATAATGAGGAACAACATGAAAAACTTCAAGAAAATCATCGTTCCGGCAATCGCGGCTATTGCACTTTGCATTAGCCTTATTGCCGGTGCGACTTACGCTTGGTTTACCGACGAGGCAAAAACAAACGTAAACAAAATTCAGTCCGGAAAGCTGGACGTCGCTCTCGAAATGAGTATGGACAATGGAGCTACCTGGACGACGGCGGAATGACAGACTTTATCTTTCCTTAAAATGAATGCCGAAGGCGAACTGACGGCGGACGCAAACATCCTTTGGGAACCCGGCTGCACATACAAGTTGCCCCTGCTCCGCGTTATCAACAACGGCAACCTTGCTCTTAAATACAAAGTCGCTCTTTCCGGAGCAACCGGCGACCTTAACCTTCTGGAAGCGATTTCTTTCACTGCAAACATCACCAAAGACGGCGCGGATACCGCTACTACCATGACTGGCGCATACGGTTCCGTTCTTGCCGAAAGTATGCTTAAACCCGAAATCGACGGAGTTAAGTCTTTCGACACCATTGCTCTCGAAGCAAAGATGGACGAAAACGCAGGCAACGAATATATGGGACTTGCCGTAAACAATATTTCCGTAACCGTTTATGCAATGCAGGCAGTATATGAATCCGACAGCACCGGAAGCGACTACGACAAAGACGCAAGCGGCAACTGGGAAGACTTCTCTTCCGCAAGCGCAACCGTAACGGCAGGAGGAAAAACCGTTCTTAAAGATAACGGCGAAACACCTTCCGTAACGCTTACCGCTCCCGAAGGCAGCACCGCCGCAACTCAGCTTACGCTTACCAAGATGGATTCCGCTACTTCTTCCAATATCGAAGTTATCACCGGAACCAAAGCCGTAAGTGCCGAATTCAGCCTTGTCGACGAAAACGGAGATAAAGTCACCGCGGCAGAAGGTAAATTCTTCACGCTTACCATGCAGTTGGACAAAAACGTAAACGTTCTTGCTTTCTATCACTACGAAACGGCTTTGACCAAGGCAAACAGCTTGGAAGAACTTACCGCAAACGACATGTACTACTATGATGCGGCAACCGGCGTTCTTACTTTCACCACCGACGATTTCTCGCCGTTCACCGTTGTTACTTCCGAAAGTATCTATAACGGCGGCAACGGCACCAAAGCCGCTCCGTACCTTATCGCTACCGGCGAACAGGCTATGGCTATGGAAAAACACAAAGGATACTTCAAGTTTATCGAAGACGTCGTAGTCACCGACGAGATTTATCTTTCCGGTAAAACAGTAGTGATCGATCTCAACGGACATTCGGTTAAACTCGAATATGCCGATGGCGTAAAGCCCAACAACGGCAGCGTGTTCTACATCGGAGGCAAAAAGGGTTCGCTTACCATAAACGACAGCAGCAAGGCTCAGACCGGCGCTGTTATCGGTTCGGATAAGACTTACACAAATAAGGTTACTTCGGCGGTAAGAGCAGGCAACTACGGCAAGCTTACCATCAACGGCGGTCATTTCTACGGAACCAGCGAAGGAACTTCCTGCATTTTCGTTTATACCAGTATGTCAAGCGGAAGCAAGGCAACCGTTGTAATAAACGGCGGCAAATTCGAGACGGCAACTCCGTCTAACGGCACTTATTATGTCCTCAACCATCAGGACAACGCAACCGCGGGTTGCACAATCACCGTTAACGGCGGATCGTTCAAAAACTACAACCCCGGCGTAACTACGGTTGACCCCGTCAATGCGAAGACCGGTAAAATCTTACTTGGCGAAGGCTGCACCACCGCTTCTAAAGAAGTTGACGGAGTAACCTGGTACACAGTTTCCAAGTAATACAAAAAAACGTTAAACTTATCTTTTAAAATTAAAGAACCAATAGAGGATAAAACTTATGAAAAGTTTTAAGAAAATCATCGTTCCCGCAATTGCGGCTATCGCGCTTTGCATTAGCCTTATTGCCGGTGCGACTTACGCTTGGTTTACCGACGAGGCAAAAACAAACGTAAACAAAATTCAGTCCGGAAAGCTGGATGTCGCTCTCGAAATGAAAGAAGGCGACGGATGGGTATCCGCAGAAGGCAAAACTCTTTCCTTCCTTAAAATGAATGCAGAAGGCGAACTGGTAGCAGACGAAAACGTTCTTTGGGAACCCGGCTGCACCTATAAACTGCCTCTGCTCCGTATCGTAAATAACAGCAACGTGGCTATAAAGTACACTGTTATGTTCAACGGCGCAACCGGCGATACGCAGTTGCTCAATGCACTCACTTTCACAACCAAGGTTACGAGATATCGTCCGACGGGAAGCTCTTACAACACCGTATATTCTAATTTCGGCGGACAGCTTTTTGCAGGCACGATTGTAAGTAAGCCCGATGAAAACGGAGAAGGGTTTGCTTTTGCAGAAATGCAGATTACAGTCAAGATGAAAAAGGAAGCCGGAAACGAGTATCAGAATCTGACAATCAGAAACATGGCTATTACCGTTAAGGCTACTCAGGCTCCTTACGAGTATGACAGCATTGACAATAAGTACGACGACGGTCTTTCGTTCGAAGGTTCGCTTTCGTTCGAAAACGGTTCTGCTTCTATCAGCACCGGCACTAAAGTTACTCAGCCCAACGGAGTTGCTCTCAATGTAACCGGAGCAAACACCAAGGTTACTGTAAACGGCGGCGATTTTGACGGCGGCGAAGGCGGAGACAACATCTGCGTATGGGCAGGTAACGGAGCAAGCTTAAAAATAAATAAAGGTAACTTTACCGTAGGCGGCGCCGCAAGCGGAGCAGGAAACTCCACCGTTTATGTTACCGGCGGAGCAAATGTTGAAATCTACGGAGGCTTCTTCAAGAGCGAATGCGCCTATAACGGTAAATACTACGTTCTCGACCAGAACAACACCAATCCCGGAACCATCACCGTTTACGGCGGTACGTTTGTAAACTATGATCCTTCCACCGGCGACGATGACCTCGGCGGTAGCTTCGTTGCGGAAGGCTATAAAGTTATTTCCGAAGCGCACGGAGCAGACACCTGGTACACCGTTGTTGCCGATCCGACAACTGCGGAACAGTTGAAGAGCGCGTTAAAGTTTAACGGCAACGTTGAAGTTAACCAAGAAATTTTAACGGCTAAAGACGATGGCATAAGCAGAAGAACTACTGTCGCAGTGCCCACTACGCTTACTCTCAACAAAAAAATAGTTTCGCCCGACGGCATGGGCGTAAACAGCTCTAACTATGCCGCATTGTTTGTCGCAGCAGACACCACCATTAACGCAACCGATGAAGGCGGAATCAATACCGGTACCGACGGCGCATATGGAATCGACGTCATTGGCGGCGCAACTCTCGTTATCAACGGAGGCAACTATTATGGCGGCGGTACTGTTGTTCAGGTGGAAAAAGGAACGCTTATCATTAACGGCGGCTTCTTTGCATGCGAACCTTACAGCGACGCAAAATACGGCTATAAGTACCTTATCAACTGCATCGACGCGGCTTGGAAAAACGGTACCGCTAAAGTCTCTATCACCGGCGGCACATTCGTTAATTATGACCCGTCTACGGGTGACGATTATCTT
>USKH01000076.1 GCA_900555125.1 uncultured Clostridium sp. | reverse complement strand
TGCCCACACGCCCCTCAAACGTGCGCGTCTGCCAGTTTCGCCACCCTCGCAAGCTATGCTATTATATCAAATCGAATTGCGTTTGTCAAATGTTTTTGCGGTAAAAAACGGCAAAATTTATTTTTTATAGAATTTGCGTGAAAAAGCGGTTTTGTGGCGGAATTTTTTTGTCCTGAAAGCGATTAAAAGCCGGATAGCGACGAAAAGTATACGTAAAGCGAATAATAGGAGTCTTGTGAAATTTTTTCGGTTTTGACCATTACAATTGACAAACGGCGATTTTTGGTGTATGATATATGTACTTTAAAATAGGCAACCACACACAGTCGAAGGCACCAAACTCGAAACCTATAGGGCGCATAATGAACCGCGCGTTCTACGGGGGTTAGACATTACGGAGAAAATACTATTATGAAAAATATGAAAAAAAGGATTTCGATTTTACTTATAGCGTTAGTTATGGCAGTTGCATTTGTATTCGGAGCAAACTCATGCATTCCGGACGACACTGCATCGATTACGGAAAACGATCTTATATTATATTACAAACAAACCGTTGACGGAGAAACTTCCATTTTTTCCAAAGCGGAAAACTACAACGAACAGGAAAAGTATCTCGAGCTTACAATGGAAGTGGAAGACTCGGAGTACGATTTCAACGCGCACTTTAAAACGCCTGCCGGGCAGAAATGGAAATTGTATGCCGACAGAGAAGGGCGCGAACAAATCGGAACAAAGATAGTTGCGAACTTAAAAAACGGCGAAAATCTGTTTTATCTGGTTGTGCTTGATAAAAACGAAACATATCAGAAGACTTTTGTCGTGCGTATCGAAAAGAAATATCTTGTAAGCCTTACGTTCTTAAAGCGCAACGGCAGCAAGATGAACGTGTTCGATCAGAAATTTACCGATTTCATTGCGGGAAGCAACGGCGAAATAGATCAGTCGTCGCAGGTTATTTTGCCGGGCGGAACTACGCTTGCCGACCTTCCTTTATATGAAGAAGAGAAGGGTTATGAGTTCCGCGGCTGGCTGTGCGAACAATTTGTTGCAGGCAAGCCGGTGACGAACGATCTTACTTTTGTTCCGGATATACACGCAAAAACGTTTGACTGCGAGCTTGACGCCGCAGGAGGTTTTATTGCAGACGGCGCAAACAAAGCCACGCTTACTTTTGATCAAGCCGGCGTTCTGCCCGTTCCGTCCCGCACCGGATACATTTTCAAGGGCTGGAAGAGCGATAATCTCGGCGGAATTTTCACCGACGAGAACGGCAATATGCTTGCTCCTCTTACAAAAGAGCTTAAAAACGAAAAATTCATCGCCGAATGGGAAGCAAAGACCATTACGCTTACGTTTGACAGCAACGGCGGCAGCACGGTAAATCCAGTTACGGCTAAATTCGGTACCGAAGTTCCCGCAATTGACGTGCCGCAAAAAGAAGGCTATACTTTCACCGGCTGGACGCCTGCGGTCCCCAAAACGATGCCTGCGGAAGACGCGGCGTTCGTTGCGGGCTGGAAAATAAACCGCCATGCGATTTATTTCGATACCGACGGCGGAAATACGATAAATCCGATAACCCAGGACTACGGAACGACAATCGCGCCGCCGTCCGGTCCCGTCAGAAGAGGATATACTTTTAACGGGTGGTCGCCTGCCGTTCCCGAAACCATGCCCGATCGCGACGTGACGGTTACGGCAAAATGGACGATAAACAAATACGTCGTTTCTTTCGACCTTGCGGGCGGAAAAATAGACGGAAAAGAAACTTACGAGACGGAACAGGATTACAACACCAAAGTCGCGGCTCCGCAAAACCCCGCAAAGACAGGATATACTTTTCTCGGATGGCTTAACGCAAAGGGCGAGGAGCAGACTTTCCCGTTCACGCTTGAAGACGAAAACGTTGCGCTTGTCGCCAACTGGAAGATAAATACGTACAAACTTACTTATAAGTACGATATCGAGGGTAAGAACGACGACGTATTCGATATGCATTACGGCGACGAAATCAGCCATGTGTCGACGCCCAACAAAACCGGTTACGAATTCCGCAGATGGTGGGCAACCGACGACAACCAATATGCTACTATGCCCGATCACGACGTAACGTTTACCGCTCAGTGGGTTGTTAAGCAGTTTACGATAAAATTCGATTACGCCGGCGGAACGCTTAACGGGCAGAGTTCGCTTGAAATTACCGCAGATTACGGCAGTAATGTCTTGGCTCCCGTAAGCCCCGTAAAGGAAAATTATACTTTTAAGGGTTGGACTCTTAACGGTGAAATCTCGGATGTGGTTGGCGTTATGCCTGCATACGACGTTACTTACGTGGCGAAGTGGCAGATTAACGAAAGCACCGTCACATACATGAACGATGGAGTTGTGTATGCGACGCGTAAAGGCAATGTGGGTAATGCGGTTGAAAAACCCGATAATCCCGTAAAGACAGGCTACACTTTCAAAGGCTGGTCTCAGAATTACGACGAGTTCCCCACCGAAAACGTGACAGTTGAAGCGGTGTGGCAGATAAACAGACACAAAATCGTTTATGTTTACAATAACGGCAGCGGAAATACTACCGATTATTTCGATTATGCAGCCGTCGTTACGCCGATAGAAAATCCCGTAAAAGAGGGATATGATTTTAAAGGGTGGCAACCTGCTCTTCCCGCCACAATGCCGGATGAGGACATAACGGTTACCGCCGAGTGGGAAATACACACGCACAACGTTCAATTCGACGCTGCGGGCGGAACGATAAACGGAGAGAACACTTACACCGGGCGGTATGATTTCGGCGCGAGTGTAACCGAACCCGTTAAACCCGTAAAAACCGGATACACTTTCCTGGGCTGGTATACTTCCGAAGATAAAAAACAGAATTTTCCGTTCAAACTCGGTGACGCTGATATAACTTTTATCGCAAAATGGAATGTCAACAAATATACTATCACTTTTGACTTCAACGGCGGCACCGGCAAAGGCGAAACCTCTTTTTCGGCACAGCTGGATTACGGAGCGACAATCACCCCGCCCGACGAACCCGTCAGAGAAGGCTTTGAATTTAAGACGTGGGAGCCTGCCGTTCCCGAAACCATGCCCGACAGAAACGTTGCGATTTCGGCGGTGTGGACAAAAGTAGTAACGCTTACGCTCGATGCCAACGGCGGAAAACTGGGCGGCGAAGACGTCAGGACGATTATGACCAAATACAACGAAAAAGAAGTGATTTTCGGCATACCTACGCGTGAAAATTATATCTTTACCGGATGGGCTACCGACGCAGGCGGAAACGGTCTTATCACCGACGCTACCGGCGTTTGCGCTTCGGTTCCGTGCGAAAACGACACTGTACTGTATGCTGCATGGGATCCTGTCAGATATACGGTCAAGGCGGAAGTTTCCGGTAGCGAAAAAGATTGGGGCAGAGTAACTCTCAACGGTTCCGGATCGGCACTTTCGGCTTCGATTGCTTTTAACGAAAAAGCAACGGTAGTCGCAATTGCAAACGACGGCTACTCGTTTGAATATTGGACGATTGGTGGGACGCAGGTTTCTTCGGCATCGCCGTACTCGTTCTATCCCGATAAAAACGTAACAATAGTTGCTAAATTCAAAAAACTTGTCGGAAATAAGATTTCCAACGGCTCGGATTTGCAAAACATGAAGTCGGACGGCACGTATTATCTTGCCAATAATATTACGCTTTCCGGCAACTGGACTCCGATCGAGGGCTTTAACGGCACGCTGGACGGCAGAGGTTTTGCAATAAGCGGTCTTACTGTTAAAGAAACGTTGGAAAAGGGCAAAATTACTTTCGGATTGTTTGCCGAACTCGGAGTAAATGCCGTTGTAAAGAATTTGAAATTGACGGCGGTTAATATCGACTTGCAAACTAAAAACCAATTGCCGTCGAAAGTAAGTCTTTCTTTGGGTGCGCTTGCCGGCATTAACAACGGCCTTATCGAAAATTGTCACGTGGTTAGCGGAACTATCAAAACCCGCGTATATGCGGGTTATAAAGTAACCACTCACTTCAATGATTATATAGTCGGAGGATTGTGCGGACATAATCTCGGACGGATAACTTCCTCTTCTGCAAAGAATAGCGTAATTGTTGGCGATACTTGTGACAAATGGATGTTTGTCGGAGGATTGGTGGGCTTGAACGGTGACCGTAAAGAAGTTCCGAATGCCGGAAATTATATAACAGGTTCGTACTCAAACGCAATAATAGAAATAAGTTCTGACAGGCAATTCGAACTTTATGCAGGTCAGTTGCTCGGCGCCGCTTATGCTACGGTATCCGATTGTGCCGCATACGGTTCGTTAACCGTAACCTGCACCGATACGACTTCGACCAAGAGTGACCCGAATAAGGTTTATCTCGGTGGATTTGCGGGTGATCTCGGAGTCAAAGCGGAAAGAATATATGCAAAAGCAAATATAAGCGCAGAGGGTACCGGTAACGTTTCCGCTGCCGGTTTGGTTGGAATAATATCTTATAACAATTCGGGCTCAACGGGAAGAATAGTCAGTTCCTATGCCTTTGGAGTAATTGTCCTTAATACGAAAAGCGCATCTGATACAAATAGATACGCTTCGGCGGTGACGGGGAATATCTATGTCGTAACAAAAAACAATGCGTGCCTGGACAGAGCTTACTATGGATCGCTTACCCTGGTCGCAACATGTAATAAGATTTCTTTCGCACCTAATGATAACGGAATTAAAGCCACAAACGCTTCTTCTTCGCTGTTCTTCACGACAATCGGGTTTGACAGCAATCTTTGGTCGTATGCAAACGGCGCAATCAAACTTAAAATAGAAGGCTGATTAAATTGAAAAGAAGATCGGGCGTATTTCCGTTCCGATCTTTTTTTGTGGGAAGATTGTAAAAAAAATTGTTTTCCGTTCAGCTTATTTTTTCAGAGTATGCGCGAAAAGGGACGATGAAACCCGATTGTTCCGCAAAATCAGTTAAAAAACAAACTTAATATCATTTAAAATAATAAAAGCGCGCCGACAAAAGGAGTAGAACAGTAAAGCCGGAGCGCTTTTTGCGTCGCCGCGGAAATAGGGGGGAGAAACGCGGCGCCGCTATGAGGAGAGAAGGTAATTGTTGCGTATGTCCGAGAATGGATAGCGCAAACTATTTGTTTTGTCGAAATTATTTTACGCGTTCTTTTCCGATAAAGAATATTGCTACCGTGCCGGGACCGCAGTGCGAGGCGATTACCGGGCCTATGTCGAATATCGGCACGTCTTTGAGATTGTGAAAAGTTGCCATGATTTTATCTTTCATTTCGTTTGCGAGGTCAGGACAGTCGGAGTGGCTTATATAGCATCTTCCCGAATACTCGGTGCCGTTTTGCGCGTTTGCAACCATTTCGTCAAGCGTCTTCTGTATTGCTTTTTTCTTGCCGCGAGCTTTGTCGTAGGCAATAATTCTTCCGTCGTAGTTGAGGTGCATTACGGGACATATGCCCAATATGGTGCCTATAAGAGCAATCGTAGCCGACATTCTGCCGCTTCTTTTGAAAAAGCTGAGCTCTGTGCTGAAAAACTGATGATGAATATTGTGCTTTATCGATTCTACGAATTGAGCAATTTCATTCAAAGATTTTCCTTCGTCGCGTTTATCTGCCGCTTCGTTAAGAATAAGACCGAAACCGCAACAACTGCACGTAGTGTCTATTACCGTGATTTTGTGTTTCGAGCGGGCGTTAAGATTGTTTGCCGCGGCGATTGCGTTGTAAACCGATCCCGACATGCCCGAGCCGAACGCAAGGTGTAGTACGTCGCTTTTTTCGACGAGAGGAGCAAAAAATTCGGTGTAAGCGTCCTCGTTGAGCTGCGAAGTGGTGGGCTTTGCGCCGGCATTGATTTTTTCGTAAAACTCAGCGACGCTCGCTTTATCCATGTTGTCGGTGTATTCCACGCCGTCAACCGTGTAGGCGTAGTGTATGATGGGTATGTTTCTTTTGTTTACGTCGGTGATCGGAAGATCTATTGTCGATTCGCTGCTTAAAATAAAATTATTTGCCATTTTAGGATTGCCTCCTGAATTTGTTTTTTCAAAGACGCTTCGGCATGCCTTATCGTCAATTCCAGTTTAACAGACTACGGAGAAAAGAGCAACCTACTTTCCGCAAATTCGATTCTATGTCGTAAAATTACACGATAGAATTAAAAAACATCACTCTAC
>USKH01000075.1 GCA_900555125.1 uncultured Clostridium sp. | reverse complement strand
CCACCACGGGTACATGATAATGTTATTATAGCATAAAGCAAGGCGTTTGTCAATACGAAACCGCCCGAAAAAACGACGTTAAAAGAGCGAAAATTGCCGCTACAAGACAATTCGAGCAAGAAAATTATTGACAAAAAAGACGATAAAGTATATACTGAAAGAAAAACTTAAGAGGAAAATCAAATGGAAAACACTGCATTGGATATCATCCTTAAAAGTCGGCTGATCGTCATTCTTCGCGGCGTTCCGACAAATAAAATTCTCGGCGTGGGGCAAGCTCTGTATAAGGGCGGCGTAAAAGCGGTGGAAGTAACGTTTTCGGCGGATAAAAGTACGTCCGATGAGCAAACAGCCGAAAAAATAAGGCTGCTTAATAAAAACTTCGGAGATAAAATGGTTGTGGGTGCGGGCACGGTTTTGTCGCCCGAACAGGTTGATATTGCTGCGGAAGCGGGAGCAAAGCTCATAGTTTCGCCCGACGTAAACACAGACGTAATCAAAAGAACCAAAAAGCTCGGACTTGTGTCCGTGCCCGGTGCGTTTACGGCAACCGAGGCAATGACGGCACATCGCGCCGGAGCGGATATAATAAAACTGTTCCCGGTGGGCAGCGTTTCGCCCGAATATCTTGCCGCGCTTACGGCCCCGCTGTCGCATCTTAAATTCTTTGCCGTCGGCGGCGTGACCGAGAAAAATTTGCCGGATTATCTGCATGCCGGAGCGGCGGGAGCGGGTATTTCGTCCGGTATAGCTTCAAAGTCTGCCATAGAAAACGACGACTACGCCGAAATAGAGAGAAAAGCCCGCGCATTTGCGGAGATTTTGCAAAAAGAATAATTTATTCGCGCCCTTAAAGCATGCGGGGTAATGCCGATGCGGTATTGCGTCCGTTCCGGGCGGATTGAAAAACAAACTCCGAAACTATAAAAAGAACGACGAACTTTTTCGCCGCTCTTTTTGTATAAAATCGGTTATTTATTTTCTTTAAGTGCTTCGGTGGGATTGATGCCGTACACTTTTTTGAAATAGCGGTAAAAGGTGGACAGACTGTCAAAGCCGCATTCGTAGGCAAGTTCGGTGATGTTGACGTCGCTTTTCCGCTTGGCTTTTTTCATCATCTGCTGCAGTCGTACGAGATTTATATAACTGCTCATGTTTTCGCCTATATAACGGTTGAACAGTTTGGAAAAGTAATATTTGTTGTAGCCGAACGCCGCCGAAATCGAATCCAGCGACAGCGGCTTGTCGTAGTTTTCGTCAATGTAGTCGAGAATTTTTACCAGCAGGTCGATGTTGTTGTTTTTTTCGACAGGAATAAGAGGATAGTGTGCGATAAGTTCGCCCATAATAACGTCGACGTAGCCTTTTTTGATAAGCGTGGACATCGAAGAGAAGTTTTCGTGCAGCTTTTTAATCAAAGGTAGCAGAGTACGATTAAATTTGCGGTCGTCCAATAAAACCGGCAAAGTATTGCTGCCCAGCGTTTTTTCAAAGTCGGCGTAAAAATTCGGCGGAAACAGAAACACGTATTTGTTGTAAGTTTCCTTTGCTTCGTAACTGTGCGAATAGTATTTCTGCACGAAAACGAAGTTTCCTTCTCTTGCCGTGACGCTCTCTTTTCCGCACGTGCAAATCATTTCGCCGTCTATTACGTAAATCATTTCGTAGCACCTGTGGAAATGCAGACTGACCTTGTGCGCTTTTTCCATGTGCTGCGTCTGAATGTATAGTTCGGTTCGTCTGTCGTTGAATCCTTCGTAACTGATATTCTGCATTTTCGTACTCCTTTTGACACAATGTCAATAAATGGGAAAGATTGGTGCATATATGGTAAGAAATAGTCAATGTTTGGTGGTATTATATCATTAAAGCAAGCGATAAGTCAACCGCTTGCAAGGAGCAAAAGCAAAATATTATGAAAATAGCTATCATCGGTTACGGCGGAATGGGGAACAATCACAGGAAATATATTATTCCGCGCCTTAACGACAGCGACTATCCCGAAAAATTGGAGATAGCCGGAATTTACGATATAAGCGAGGAGCGTCGCGCGTTCGCAAGCGAGCTCGGATTGCACTGTTTTAACTCGGCGGAAGAAATCTGGAAGGACGAAAGCATTAAAATAGTGCTTGTATCCACCCCCAACGACCTTCATAAGCCCTACGTCATCGAGGCACTTTCCCGCGGTAAAAACGTCATCGTCGAAAAGCCCATGGGACTCGACAGCGAAGAAGTAAAGGAAATGTACGCAGCCGCCGAAAAATACGGAAAGGTGTTTGCAGTGCACCAGAATCGCCGCTGGGACGACGACTATCTTACCATAAAGAACATTTACGACAAAAATATCGTCGGCAGAACTTATCTTATCGAAAGCAGAGTTATGGGCTCTAACGGAATACCGGGCGCATGGCGCAAAAACGCGGCTCAGGGCGGCGGAATGATGCTTGACTGGGGCGTTCACCTCATCGACCAGATGTTGCAGATGATAGACGACGAAGTTGTAAGCGTGTACTGCGACTATTCGTTCGAGGCAGGAGAAGAAGTGGACGACGGTTTTGATCTTCTGGTTAAGTTCAAGGGCGGTATGAAATACCGTATCGTCGTGGACACCAACAGCTTTATAGAACTGCCCCGCTGGCAGATTTACGGCGTGGACGGCACCGGCACTATCACCAACTGGCGCCGCGACAACGTCGAGGGTAGAGTGGTCCGCGTAAAACAGCGTGTGGACGACAAGCTCGAAGGCGTAAACGCAGGCAACGGCTTTACCAAAACCATGGCTGCACGTCGTGCCGAAACGGTGGATCAGCTCCCGCTTGAAATTATCCGCGGCGACAAAAACGCGTACTACCGCAACTTTATGGACGCGGTAATAAAGGGCGTGCCCACTCTTGTAAACGAAAAGCAGGTTCTGCGCGTATACGCAATTATGGAGGCCGCCAAAAAAAGCGCGGCGGAAAATCGCGTTATCGAACTAAACGTGTAAATAAACAAGTATAAAATCGCGTAAAGCGTTATTATAAAAAAAGATAAGGAGAGCAAAAAACATGCAATTAAGCGTAGTAAACGGCGTTTTCGGCGGAATGAGCCTGGACGAAAGCCTTAAATTTCTGGCAGACCACGGCGTTCATCAGCTGGAACTCGGCGTAGGCGGATATCCCGGAACGGTTCATGCCGACGCAAAAAAACTAATTCACGATCAAAAAGGTCGCGAAGAACTGATGAGTACTTTCAAAAAGTATAATTCTACTATTTCGGCAATTGCGGTGCACGGCAACTGCGTTCACCCCAACAAGGAAATCGCAGCCAAATTTGAAGAAGACTTCGAAGCGGCTTGCGTTCTTGCCGGACAAATCGGCATCAAGCGTATCGTAACATTCTCCGGTTGCCCCGGCGGCGATCCTGCCGCTCAGCAGCCCAACTGGGTAACCTGCGCATGGCCGCCGGAATATCTCGATATTCTCGATTACCAGTGGAATCAGGTGCTTATCCCCTATTGGAAAAAGGCGGTTGAATTTGCGGCAAAGAACGGAGTGGAGAAAATCGCGCTCGAAATGCACCCAGGCTTCTGCGTTTACAATCCCGAAACGCTGCTTAAGCTTCGCGCCGCAGTCGGTCCCATGATAGGTGCCAACCTCGACCCGTCCCACCTCATCTGGCAGGGAATGGACATTGTCGAAGTAATTCACTATCTCGGCGACGCCATCTATTATTTCCACGCAAAAGACACCGAAATGAACATGGCAAACGTTCGCAAGAACGGTGTTCTCGACACCAAACATTACGGTGATTTCGAACATCGCAGCTGGGTGTTCCGCACTCTCGGTTACGGCACCGACAATTGGCGTAAAATAATTTCGGCACTCAAAATTGTCGGCTATGACGACAGCATTTCCATCGAGCACGAAGACGGCTTGATGCAACCTCTCGAAGGTCTTGAAAAAGCCATTTCGTATATTCAGCCTATGCTGATAGTGGGCGGTAAGGCCAAAATGTGGTGGGCGTGACAGCAAAATAGCGGCACATCTTTCCGCTACGTGCTTGCTGCACCCTTCGGTTACGTACAGATAAGTACGCGCCCTCGGTTTCGCCGCCTGTTGCGGAAATCTGCACCACTCTTTGCAGTTACTGTACGTCATTGTTCAAAAACATAAAAAATCAAAAAAGGAAGTATAAAAAATTATGAAATTAGGAGTACAATTGTATTCTCTTCGCAACCAGATTAATGAACTGGGCGTTGAAGAAGTATTGAAAATGGTGTCCAAAGCCGGTTATTCCTGCGTTGAATTTGCCGGATTTTACGGCATGACGCCGGTTGAAATGAAAAACCTTCTGGATAAATACAACCTCGAAGGTATTTCGGCTCACATCGGACTTAACGACATAGAAAGTCAGCTTGACTACATCGATACCATCGGCATTAAGTCGGTATTTGTTCCGTGGGTCAGCAAGGAAGATCTTGCCGACAAACTGCCCGAAATAATCGAAAAAATCAAGAAAATCAAGCCCGAACTGGACAAGCGCGGCGTAACGTTCGGATATCACAACCACAATCAGGAATATGCAGACGGAGCCGACAGAGTTCAGGAACTTCTGAGTGCCGTTCCCGGTTTCTATAGCGAAATCGATACTTATTGGGTAAAACGCGCGGGACTTCAGCCCACGCAGAAAATGCAGCAGTACGGCAAGCAGCTTTATTGCCTGCACATTAAAGAGTACGACAAAAATAACGAAGCAATCAACCCCGTCGTCGGAGAAGGAGACGTCGGATTTGAAGAAGTATTCAAGCTCGGCAATCAAATGGGCATAAAGCTTGCCATTCTCGAAGTGGAAGGCTTCCCCTGCGACCCTGCCGAATATTTAAAGAGGAGTTACGAAAACATGAAGAAAATGTCAGAAAAAGTGCTTCGCCTGGGCGTAATCGGCTGCGGCGGAATTGCCAACGGAAAGCACATGCCTGCAGAAAAGAGAAATCCCCGTGCCAAAATGGTAGCGTTCTGCGATATTATTCCCGAACGTGCCGAAAAGGCAAAGAAAGACTTCGGCGACGAGAACAGTGCCGTGTACACCGATTATAAGGAACTTTTGAAAGATCCCACCATCGACGCCGTACTCGTGCTTACTCACAATGCCGAGCATTGCCACATCACCGTAGACGCGCTCAACGCCGGCAAACACGTTCTGTGCGAAAAGCCTATGGCTACTTCGTATGAAGAAGCGCAGAAGATGATCGAAGCGGCAAAGAAGAACAACAAAGTGCTTACTATCGGCTATCAGAACAGATGGCGTCCCGACAGCATGTACATGAAACAGATGGCAAACGACGGCGAATTCGGCGACATTTACTATGCCGAAGCAATCGCAATCCGCCGCAGAGCAGTTCCCACCTGGGGCGTGTTCATCGACGAGGAAAAACAGGGCGGCGGTCCGCTTATCGATATCGGAACGCATGCGCTCGACCTTACTCTTCACATGATGAACAACTACGAACCCGCTTACTGCGTCGGCAAGACCTTCCACAAGCTCAATAAAAACACTCAGACCGGCAATGCCTGGGGTGATTGGGACGTCGATCGTTTCACCGCCGAGGACGCAGCGTTCGGTTTCATCGTCATGAAGAACGGCGCCGTCATTTATCTCAAGAGCAGCTGGGCTCTCAATATGGCAAACCCCGTCGAAGCGGTCACCACCGTTTGCGGCGACAAAGCAGGAGCCGACATGCTTGACGGACTGCGCATCAACGGCGTTAAAAACGGTCGCCAGTATATCATGAAGCCCGATTTCAATGCCGGAAGCGTTGCTTTCTTCTCCGGTGCCGGCGGATCCGAGCCTTCCGATCTCGAAGCCGCAAACTTCTCCGCCGCAATTCTCGATGGCGAAGAACTCAACGTCAAACCCGAGCAGGCAGCCGTTGTAACTCGTATTCTGGAAGCGATTTATGAATCCGAGAAGACCGGTAAACCCGTCTACTTCGATTGACGTCATATAATAACGCATCTTTCCCCTACGTGCTTGCAGCCTTTCGGTCACATACTTCAAGTATGCTCCCGTCAAGGCTGCTCGCCAGTTGCGAAAATCTGCGTCATTCTCTGCCGCCAATAACATAAAAATTCGCACATCTTCGGACTACGCGTAAGTCGGCTCCTTGGTCACATACTTCAAGTATGCTCCCGTCGGAGTCGCTTACCTGTTGTCTGAATCTGCACAAATTTTCCGTTTTGAACAGGTGTAAGTCGTGA
>USKH01000074.1 GCA_900555125.1 uncultured Clostridium sp. | reverse complement strand
TCTTATAAACAGCGAAAAAGGCATCGTCCATCTCGATTTCGTAATTCCCGTTCCCCATTCGTACGGCATTAAAGAATTTTCCGGCGGTCAACGCCCCAACATGGTGCCCGATCACTGCGTGGTAAAACTCGATTCTCAGGGCGAAGCAATGCTTGCCGTGGGCGACCTCAAAAAGGCTATCGAAAAACGCGGCATGAAAAAAAGCGACTTTAAGATAAGCGAATTGGGCGGCGTGGTTACCGTCGAAGCGTTCGGAAAGGCGGGACACGCGTCCACTCCCGAAGCGGGCGACAACGCTATCGGCAAGATTTTCAAGCTTTTTACTCCGCTTATCGAATTTGACAGACTGGATAAATTTATCACTTCGCCCGACGCTCGCGAAAACCTGGGACTTAATATTACCGACGAGGCGGGCGACCTTACCATGAACGCAGGCATGATTGCTCTTAACGGCGACAAGCTTACCATAACCATGGACTTCCGTTGCCCGTTGAGCGTAAAACCGGATAAAATTCAGGAAACGCTGTTCAAAAATCTGCGCCCCGAAAGCATCGTGGTGAATAAGTACTCGCCCAATCTGTACGTTCCCGCAAACAGCAAACTGGTTCGCACGCTCCTCCGCTGCTACTCGGCAGTAACCGGCGACCACACGGGCGCTCAGAAGACGGGCGGCGGAACTTACGCGAGAGAACTTCCCAACGCCGTTGCATTCGGACCGGTTTTCCCCGGCACCGAAACTCATCTGCACGACGCAAACGAATGCATCCCCGTCGAACACCTCGAAAAACTCTATAAAATCTACCTTAAATCTCTCGCCACCCTCGATAAAGAGATGTGAAAAAGCTCATATAAAAAAACCTTCCGCTCGTTTATTAACACGGAAGGGATTTTTTTATTTACAGCACTTATGTTCTGTCGGTAACGTTGTACCAGATGTCGGACATCTTGATGTTGTTGACGTCATTGTCTTTTCCGTCACGACGAACAGATATACCGAACCGGCATTCCTGATCGAGTTTATACAACGTATTGAGATATTCAATACGGTTCTTTATAGGCGAGAACATCTTCTTGTCACTGGTATCTTTATTCCAGAAATCGTAAATGTTCAGCGTGTCGCCGTTATCGAACGCTACGTATTTCCATTCGGTTTCTTCTCCGGTCTTGAACGCAACTTTCGCATTGTAGCCGTCGATCGTAACCTTTACGGTAAGTTTGTAGTTTGGTTTATTGAAAGTGTACCATCCGGACGGAGCTCCGAAAGGATCCCACGGATTGCGGGTTTCGGTTACGCAATAACGAGCAAGATCGTCGGCAGGCATCTGAGCCATCTGGTCGCCTGCGTTGCACCATGCAATACGCCACATTCCACCGTCCGCACTCTTTACGAACATTCCGATAAACGGGAACAATCCGCCTGCGGAATCACCTATTTGCGTAAGTCCGGTAATGGTAAATCCTAATTCGAGTATTTCGTTCTGAGGAACAAACGTAACGTTTTTCATTGCGTTTTCCTGAGTGTTCCATTCGGTTCTCTTTACGCTGTACGTTCCGTCGCCGTTATCGGTCATGCCGCCGCTGGTAACGCCGGTTGCGCCGATCGAAGCGAGAGCGTTGAGTTTTACGTCAACAGTAGCGTCTTTGTTCAGCGCGCTCTTTACCGAGGTTTCGCCGCAAATATATCCGTTGGTTGCAAACAAAGTCCAAGTTCCGGCAGGTACGGTAGCCAAGTATTTCTTGGTGGTTTTATCGTAGGTTGCGCGGATCATCGCTCCGGTTTCGGAGACGAAACGAACCATTACGTTATCAAGCTGATCTTTTCCCGTAAATTCGCCCTCTACCGATACAGTTCCGCTTATTACGGCATCTCTTCCTTCTTCGAGAGAAATTACGAGCGCTTTACTTCCGGTGGATTCTTCGTTGCTGACAACTACGGTCACCATATCGCCTTCACGATCGTATTTAGCGTCTTTTCCGCCGATGGTAAGTTCGGCAATCATTTTTCCTGCGGGAACCTTGAAGGTTACGACGCGGGTCTGTTGAATGGTGAACAATTCCTCTCCCTTATACTCTTCGCCGTCTACTTTGAGTTCGATGTCTGCAAGCGGCAGATTGGAAGTTATCGAGAATTCGCTTCTGAGACTTTTTTCGAGTTCGGCAAGAATCGCTGCGTCGGTTGTGTAGCCGTAACCGGTCATCTTAGCGAAGCTCTTTCCGTCGCCGAATGCTAATTCGGCTTCTATCGAAGTAATGTTTGCAAGCACGTCTTTCATGAACGTGGATTCGTATTTACCTATCTGCGTGGATGCCAGATATTCCGTGCCACGGTTATAACCTGTTTCGTTACCGCCGGCAAAACCTTTGCGGACATACATAATGCCGTTTTCGAGATCGATCATCGCCGGTACGAAACCGGTGTAGGCTTTTGCACTGGACGCATACCAGTTGTCCTTATCGCCGTAGCAACCGGCTTTTCCGTCTGCGGTGATGACCATATACATCCATCCGCCTACTTTTACATAAGTGAGTTCTGCGTGACGATAGCAGTCGGGCCATTCCAGTCTTCCCAGAAGCGCGCCGGCTTTTGCCATGGTTGCTCTGTGTTCAAACAGTCTGACTCCGTTTTCCCAAACGCGGACTGCGCCTGCGTCGAACAACGGAATTTCGATTTTATCCTTACCCGAATAGAAAGTAAATCCTAAGGACGGATCGTTGGTTGCGCCTTCGTCGCCGTTCGGGCTTCCGTGAGGACGTTTGTTGACGTCGTCCATAATCTGATCATACGTAACGGTTACTGCGAAATCGCCGTTTCCGGGTGCGAAATCGGTAAAGTTAATAGCATAAGCTTTTCCGTTTTCGGCAGAAATGCTTCCGTCTTTGCCTACGGCTGCGGTTTGGTTCCACAAAATATCGACAGGAGTCGAGAGAACCATTTCGTCGTCGAAAGTAATATTGTTGCTATCGTCGGCAGCATACGAATTTACTTCGCGGGTTACCGTTCCGGAGATATATCTCTTTGCGCCGGCTTCTTCGACGAATGCACGAACGCCGTACGTGCCTTTGCTCCAGATGAATACGACTTTGCCGTCTTCCACTTTAAGATCGGCGGTAATCGGGTCTTTGCCCTCTTCGGTTACTTCAAACTTAACGTCGTCGAGGTTTTTGTAGGGTTTTGCCCAGTCGTAAACGCTTTCCACATCGGTAACGTTGAGCGTAACGTTGTAGATTTTATACGTAAGTCCCGTGACAACAATTTCAGTTTCACCCACAATCGTGATAGTGTATACTCCATCTGCGTTTGGGGTGAGAACCTCTTCTTTTTCGCCTGCGGAATTGGTTACTTTAACTTTAACGGATACAACACCTGCTGCTTCGCTTCCTTTTTGAACTTTAAAAAGCACGGTATCGCCGTATGGAATGGCATTGATTTCGTCGTAGGACATGTCCCCATTTGCATCCGAGAAATAATAGAGAACGTTGTTAAAGTCTGCAACGATGTCATATTTTCTCGTCGTTCTTTTGTATACCGCGTATAAAGTTACGGGCACGGTGATTTTTCTTTTCCAATTAAAATAAGTACCGTTTTTGGCGGTCGACCAATGCGAAAATACCGTTTCTTCGGCATCGGTGATGTCCTTTGCCAGGACGGCTTTATCCGTCGGTGTTGCGATTGTACCGTAACGAACCTCTTGAGTGTCGAATGTTTTATCGTCTACGATAAACGTTATCGTCACTCTATCGAGTTTATAATATGCCTTTAATATCAGGCTGCCGTCACCAGCTATATTTCCGGTCAACGTGGAATTATTTTCATCCAAGGAATAATGTTCACGGCTTATTCGTTCAATCGTCACGCTATCGTTCGTCGTTCCGAATTTGATTTTCGTTTGCGCGTTGTCAAGAGCGTAGTTACCGTTTGTATCTTCAAAATAATAAAGACATTCGTATTTTACGTGTGTGTTAAGTTCTCCGCAACGAGAGCAAACACCGTTATTATATGAGTGTCCGAGAGCGGAAACGGCGTTTTGCTCTACTAATACTTTATTACAACGACGACAGTGTTTTCCTTCCGTTAAACCGGTTTTGGTGCATGTGGGTTCTACCGCTGCATCCGCTACTTCATCATGACCGAGTGCTTTTACGATTACCTGTTTTACAAAAATCTCGCTGCATCGGCTGCAATGTTTACCTGCGGTCAATCCGGTCGTCGTACATGTAGGATCTACTGCTGCATCAGTTACTTCATCGTGTCCAAGAGCCACGATTTTTTCAATATCGCAGGTTTCACATTGTTCGCATTTGCGTGTTTTTATTCCGTTTGTCGTACATGTTGCCTCGATTACAATCTCCCATGGCAGCCATTTATGTCCGAGGGCATTTACGATTTCTTGTTTTATAAGTACTTTGCTGCAGCGAGAACAATGCTTACCGGCGGTCAATCCTGTTTTCGTGCAAGTAGGCTCTACCGCTACATCCGTTACTTCTTCGTGTCCGAGGGCGGTGTTTTCTGCCGTAATCGTATCGGTTTCGGGGCAACGACTGCATTTTGCGGTCTTAGTTCCGTTTTCAACGCAGGTTGCGTCGTTGTTATAAATATAATCAACGAAGTCGTGTCCGAGAGCGGGAATATCCTGCTGTTGTACAAGCACTTTTCTGCAACGGGAACAATGCTTGCCTTCGGTCTTGCCGGTCGTTGTACAAGTGGCGGCGATTTCCTCGTCCGTTACTTCTTCGTGTCCGAGGGCGTCAATCTTTTTGATTTCGGTATTGTCGCACTTGGAACATTTACGCGACTCCACGCCTTCCGATTCGCAGGTGGCGGCGGTGACAATTTGCCATTCGCTCCACTCGTGTTCGCATTTGCACGAAGCAAAAAGCAGAGTTGACAAACTCAGCACAGTAAGGCAAAGTGCGATTATCAGTACTTTTACGGTTTTTTTCATATTCTTCCTCCGGTAAAAAACTATAAATTAACTTTCGCATATAATTATATCACATATATAACACAAAGTCAATAAGAAAGTTGATATTTACATTGACAAAAACAACTAATTATGACTTTAAAACACAAGACCGCCCGGAGATAATTTTCGGGCGGCGTGTTTTTATTAAAGTTGCAGACGGGCGTTTTCAGCCGATTTTATAGCCGGTTTCGGTAACCGAGAGAGAGCTGTCGTAGAAGGCGGCGAGCCCTTTTACCATTTCGTCCACGTCGGAAGCGCACATGGTTTCGAGCGATGAGTGCATTGCAAGCTGTCCAAGCCCTATATCCACGCTTTTCATGGCAAGCTGAGTAAGGCTTATGGTTCCGAGAGTGGACCCGCAACGAAGGTCGGAGCGCATGAAGAAGTGCTGCGTTTTTACGTTTGACTTTTGCATGAGCTGTTCGAACACGGCGGAAGAAAGTCCGTCGGTAGTGTAATTTTTGTTGGCGTGGTGCTTGATTACTATGCCGCCGCCCATAACGCTTTTATTTGTGGGATCGCTTAGCTCCGGATGGTTGGGATGAACGGCGTGAGCGTTGTCCGCGCTGACGAGGAACGAGCCGGCTATTGTCCGGTCGAAATCGGTGCGGGTAAAGCCGAGCGCTTTATTTATCGTTTTGAGCGTTCTTTTCAAAAAGTCGGAATCGGCACCCTCGGCGCTTCTCGAACCTATTTCCTCGTTGTCGGCAAGGAATGCGACGGATACGCCCTTTCCTTTGCTGTCGAGTAGTGCCGCTACGGACGAGAACGCGCACACTTGGTTGTCTATTCTCGGCGAGCAGAAAAATTCGTCGTTTACGCCGGCAAAAAACGGCTTCGTTGCGTTTACGGCGTACAAATCATAGCCCACGACCTCGGATTTGTCGAGTTTTGCGAAATAGTCGTCTTCGGGATTTATTCCGAAAAGCGGCATAAGATCGGTTTGTTCGTTGTATTTGTAGCCGTCGTTGAGCGAACGGTTCATATGAATGGCGACGTTGGGAATAATATATTCGTGCGGATCGACGTACGTTTTTGCCACTATTTCGTCGTTTTCCTTGACGTAAATCTTGCCGGCGATTTTAAGCGGAACGTCGAGATAGGTGGAATTTATTCCGCCGCCGTACGTTTCCACGTTCAGTTTTGCGACGTTGCCGTTTTTCATCACGGGCGAATATTTGAGTTTGAGCGCGGGCGAATCGAGGTGAGAGGCTACTATTCTGAAGTTGTATTCATCGAGATTTTCGGCTATTTTAAACGCGATAAGCGAGCTGCCTCCGCGGCAGATATAGTACTTTCCGCCTTTTTTGATACTCATTTCTTCGTGTTCGAA
>USKH01000073.1 GCA_900555125.1 uncultured Clostridium sp. | reverse complement strand
GTAATTAACGTAGGCGCGGCTACCGAAGTGGAAATGAAGGAAAAGAAGCTGCGTATCGAGGACGCTCTGGCGGCTACACGTGCGGCAGTGGAAGAGGGTATTGTTCCCGGCGGCGGAGTTGCGCTCCTTACCGCTATTCCCGAAATAAAGAAACTTATCGCTACTCTCGAAGGCGACGAAAAAACCGGTGCGGTTATCGTTATGCGCGCACTGGAAGAACCTATGCGTCAGATTGCCGCAAACGCAGGCATCGACGGAGGCGTGGTTATCAACAATATCGTAAATCACGTCGGCGACGCCGGTTACGGTTACGACGCCCTTAAAAACGAGTACTGCGACGTTGCCGAAAGAGGCATCATCGATCCTACCAAGGTTACGAGATCGGCTCTTCAGAACGCGGCTTCAGTTGCGGCTACTCTGCTTACCACCGAAAGCGTGGTTGCCGATATTCCCGAAAAGGAACCCGCGGCTCCCGCAGATCCTTCGATGGGCGGCATGGGCGGAATGTATTGATTTAGTTTATCCGAGACCAAAAGCAAATTGCGCTTTATCGGAAAGGTCGAAAGATTTTTCCGGTAAAGCGTTTTTTTTATTTTAAATGCGTTTTTGGGAAAATGCGTGGAGAAAGGAGGGCGAATACGGTTTATTCCGACGTATAGCATTGTGGGGAATGGGAGGCGTTTGTTAATGCGGACAGAATGGCGGAGAAATATCGGAGTTTTTCCAAAAGAGCGTATCGAAAGGTTTTTTGCATGGACGGACGGAATACGTGCAAGGGGCGGGGCATAAAATATAGTGCGCAAATTGCGGGCGGAGTTTTTGAATATGAGTTTTGTTCTGGAAGCACTGAAAAGCGTAAAGCGCGATATAAGCGAGCCGTTCGGGTATCAGATTATAAATTACGGCGGCGACAGCTTGCCGTTAGGAGGCAGCGGAAAAATTAAACCCTACCGACGGCAAACTCTTTTAAAAAGAGGTGACACGGTGATAATGACCACCGACGGAGCATAGTCGCGGAAGGGCGCGATCTCGGAATAAGCGTGCTGACCGAAGGGACCTGCCTTATCGAAGGCAAAATTACGTCGGTAAGCGTTACGGGTGACATAAACGCCGTACATTCGGGGAAACCGGGCGAGAAACCGCAAGAAAAAGCGCGACGACAAGAACATACTAAATAAAAAATCGGCAAAACGGATTTTTACGGACGGGAGCGGCGTGCGGAACATGAAAATAAACAAAATAAGAATAGCGGTTGAATGCGGCGGAATGCGATGCGTGCGCGCACTGTACAGGCAAGCAATCCGGCTGGAAAAAGTGCGGTTTTGCGCTTCCGGGTCGGTAAAATTTACCATAAAGGCGTGCGATAAGGCTAAAACTTTTGCAATTCTGAAAAATTTATGCTATAATTATTCGGTAGTGTGGGATACTACAGTCTTTTCGCTGCTGAAAAGTGCGTGGCTGCGATCGGGACTTTTTGCAGGGATTGCCGTTTGCATAGCGTTTATCGCCGTTTTTTCGAGGCTGGTAACCTTTGTAAAAGTGGAATGCGTGGGCGAAATCGACACAAAAGAAGTTGTTTCCGCCGTTTCCGATTGTATGAAATTTCCCGTATTCCGTCAGGCTGTGTCGGTTTCGGACGTCGAGAAAAAAGTGCTGGAACTAAACTGCGTCGCCGCCTGTTCGGTGCACGTTTGCGGCAATGCACTCGTAATCCGCGCGGTGAGTTCTTCGCCTCCGGGCGACAGAACCGAAAAAACCGAGATAGTTTCGGATTGCGACGCTATAATCACCCGGCTAAACGTTCGCAAAGGCACTGCTCTGAAGAAAATCGGCGACGCGATAAAAAAAGGCGAGCCGATAATTTCAGGGGATATTTATTCTTCGGACGGGCAGACCGTCGTAGGTAAAGTAATTCCCGACGGCGAAGCATGGGGCAGAACGGTTTACACTCTCGGCGCGGTTTACCCTGAAAAAACGGTGGAAAAAAAGTATACCGGAAGAGTGGAGAAACGGGCGCTGCTTACGCTTTGCGGCAGAGCTTACAATCCGAAGTGCGGTTTTAATCGTTACGACGAGCAACGCGAATGCGCTGCGACGGGAATATTTTTGCCGCTTTCGTACAACGTAGTTACGTTTCGCGAAGTGATTTTTACGGAAACGACGACCGACTGCGAGCGCGAAGCGGAAAAAATGTACGATAAGCTGCGGCAAAGCGTTTTCGGAAGCGAAATCGAAAGAAAAACCGTGATAACCGAACTTGGCGGCGGAGTAAAAAAAGTTACCGTTCACATAGTGACGGAAAGAAAAATCGCGTGAAATATTAAGTCTTTGAAAAGGATAAAAAACAAAAAGCAATGAAAAGTCTTGAAATATCACATCAGAATATTATTAAACTGTTCGGACCGTTCGACAGGAGCGCAAAGCTTGTTGAAGACGCAATGCACGTGCGACTGCGAGCGGAGGACGGCAAGCTTGTAATATCGGGCGAAAACGAAGAATGCGAAGCGGCTGCTCTTTGTCTGTACGAAAGTTTGTTGCGCCTTATCGGAATGGGTTATCCCGTAAACGAAGAAAAAATAGAAGCCAGCATTCCTCTTGCAATAGAAGGGAGAAGCGACGACATTATCGAGCTGTCTACGGAAGCGGTTGCTTTTACCGCAAAGGGCGAGGCTATACGATGCAAGACGGTGGGGCAGCGACATTATGTAAAGACTATCTGCAAAAAAGCTCTGACGTTCGGAGTGGGACCTGCCGGTACGGGCAAAACTTTTCTTGCGGTCGCTCTCGCCGCAAAAGAATACAAGGCGGGTAATGTCGAAAAGATAATTCTCACCCGACCTGCTATAGAAGTGGGCGAAAAACTGGGCTTTCTGCCCGGCGATTTGCAGGATAAAGTAGATCCTTATCTTCGTCCGCTGTATGACGCGCTGGAAGTTATGTTCGGCGATACTTACGACAGACTTATAGAGCGCGGAGTAATCGAAATCGCTCCGCTTGCGTACATGCGCGGCAGAACGCTTTCAAAGGCGTTTGTCATCCTCGACGAGGCGCAGAATACGACCGAAGAGCAAATGAAGATGTTTCTTACCCGTATGGGCGAAGGCAGTCGCGTAGTTGTTAACGGAGATCCCGGTCAAAGCGATTTGCCGAAAAACGTAAAACGCGGACTTTTAACCGCACTTGACGTTCTGGACGGTATAGAAGAAATAGGAGTATGCAGACTTACCGGGCGCGATGTCGTTCGCAACAGGCTTGTGCGCATAATAGTAAATGCGTACGATAAACACGAAAAGGAAGAAAAACAGGCTTTGACGGATGCGGGGGAAGAAAAGAATGCAGACTGAATCGGTTGTTAAAAAAGCCATGTCGCAGAAAAAACGAATGACCTGCATGATTATTACGCTGCTGGTTTCGTATATTATTATGCTCTGTATGGCGGCTATCAAGATATTTGCCGTTGCCGGATCGGACGATAAAATGGATAATGCGGCAGTCTTTATCAAATGCGCAGCCGTAATGTTCGGAATATTCGTCACGTTTATAGTGTACGGCTATATGAGCGGCTGGCACGTTGACATGACTCTTCGCAAGTTTTTCGCTATGAACGCGGCGATTTTGCTGGGGTATGTGTTGTGCCTGTGGATAGAACTGCTTAATCCTTACTATATGCCGGTAATTTTCACGGCATTTTTGCTTGTAACCATCGTGGACAAGCGCGACGCGCTGGTCAGTAACATAATTGTCAATCTGTTGGTGTTCGTAACAGTCAATTTCGAGCATAGCATAAACGACAGCCCGTACGGATTGTCCGATTTTACGCTTATTCTCGGATTCGGACTTCTGGCGGGTTCGATGCTGACGTATTATCTTTCGGGCGCGACCACGCGTATTTCGTTCTTTTTGCGTAGTTTTATTTTAAGCGTCATCAACGTGGAAATAATGTATCTCGTGTCTGTAATGGGGCATGGATTTGACTTTATGTCGTCCTTTCTGGTGCTGTGCATAATTAACTTCGGACAGATAATAATAGCTATTGCCATTCAACCTGTGTTCGAGTCGATATTCGGACTGCTGACCAGTGCAAAATTGCGAGAAATTACCGATCACAGCGCGCCGCTGCTTCGCCGCCTTATTGCCGAGGCACCCGGCACATTCAATCACTGTCTGTCCGTAGCCTCGCTTGCCGAGGTATGCGCGGTGGCTATAGGCGAAAACGCATTGCTTACCAAGGCGTGCGCATATTACCATGACATAGGTAAACTTACCGGACCCATGTATTTCAGCGAAAATCAGGCGACGGGCGAAAATCCGCACGATAATATGCTTCCCGAAGTGTCCGCGGACATACTCAGAAAGCACACGACGTACGGCTATGAGCTGTGCAAACAGTACAAAATTCCCGACGAAATATGCCAGGTGTGCATTCAGCACCACGGTACGCTGCCGATGATAGTGTTCTACAATAAGGCAAAACAGCTTACCGACAGCGACGTCGATATAAAAGATTATTGTTATAAAGGGCTTACTCCGCGCACCAAAATCGCGGCTATCATCATGATATGCGACGCCTCCGAAGCGGCAATCCGTTCGATGGGAAAGCCCACTGCCGAGCAGGTGGACAAGCTGGTTACGAGCATTATACGCGACAGAATAGATTTTCATCAGTTTGACGAGTGCGACATCACGCTTAAAGACCTCGATATAATCAAAGATACCATAAAAAGCGCGTACGGCGGACTGGTTCACTCGCGCGTACGGTATCCGGAAGGAGATTCGGAAAAATGATAAAAGTCCGTTCGCGTTACAATAAAAAAAATTTCGATAAACTTGCCGCAGCCGCAAACGATATTTTAGGCGTTGCCGGAACGGCGGTTGTGGACGTGGATTTTGTTTCGGAAGAGAGCATTCACGAGCTTAATATGCGCACCCGCGGCGTGGATAAGACGACGGACGTGTTAAGCTACCCGTTTCTTGACGACGCGTCGATGCCGATGGACGAGTCGCATTACCCCGAGGATTACGATTACAGTCTTAACGCAGTGCCGCTCGGATGTATGGCGATATGCCGCGAATACATAAAAAAGGCAGCCGAGGAAGACAAAACGGTGTATATTTCCGACGTTTACCGCGCTTTTACGCATTCTCTTTTGCACTTGTTCGGATATGACCACGTCACCGAAGAACAGTACGACGTTATGCACGCAAAAGAAAACCAAATTATGGCAAAGGCAGGATTACTTAAATGAAATCGGGATTCGTAAGTATTATAGGAAAACCCAACGTAGGCAAATCGAGTCTTATAAACGCACTCGTGGGTCAGAAAGTTTCCATAGTGTCGCCCAAGGCGCAGACCACGCGCGACAGAATACTGGGCATACTCACCGAAAACGACTATCAGATGGTTTTCGTCGATACGCCGGGCATTCACGAGGCAAAAAGCAAGCTGGGCGAATACATGGAAAAGTGCGTCAAGTCGTCGCTGGGCGGCGTGGACGTAATAGTCATCGTACTCGACCTCGGCAAGAAAATTACCGAGCGCGACAAGCAATTCGTGGAAAAATATTTAAAGACTAAAACGCCTGTTTTTCTGGTGCTTAATAAAACCGATTTGTGCGGTTTTGATAAAATATATCCGGTTTTAGCCGACCTTAATTATCTTACTCAGCCGGCAGAGGGCAGACGCGCGGTAAAAGAAATTGTTCCCGTTTCGGCAAAGCGCGGCAAAAATATAGACGAACTGAAAAAACTGCTTGTAAGTTATCTGCCCGAGGGTGAACTTATGTATCCCGAGGACGAGGTTTCGGATAAGAGCGAACGTTATATGATCTGCGAAATTCTGCGTGAAAAGGCCCTTATGCTTCTCAACGACGAAATTCCGCACGGCATAGGCGTTTATATTCAGGATATGAAGTATGACGAAAAGGGCGTGGCGCATATTATGGCGGACATAGTAGTGGAAAAGGATTCGCACAAGCCCATAGTAATCGGCGACGGCGGTGAAAAAATCAAGATGATTGCCGAGCGCGCTCGCCACGACATCGAAAAAATGCTGGACGCAACCGTGTATATGGAAGTGTTTGTCAAAGTGCGTAAAGATTGGCGCAATGACCCTGCGGCAATGAACGATATAGGCTACAATGCAAAGAAAAATCTGTAAAAGCGTGCATTTTTAATAATAAAGCTTATTTGCCGAGGAGTTTTCCGGGCATATGCAAAAATTTCCTCGTGTTATTTTTTGCCCGATTTCGCATAATAAATGCGGGGAGGCAAAAATATATGTGGTTTGGAAACAATATTCCCGGCGAA
>USKH01000072.1 GCA_900555125.1 uncultured Clostridium sp. | reverse complement strand
TAGAATGACGGCGGAAGCAAGCCCCCGCCCTACGAGAAGAAGTCATTAGCATATATAAAAATGAAATTATCCTATTTAAACTATATCACTTGCTTTTTCAAAAAACCACAATCGGACAGCCAACGGACGAAAGTTTCCACATTTAAAATAAATATGTTTTAACAAAAAATAACGCTCCTATTCCATAAAGACGGCGCCCCGTTAAACTTTTTCAAGAATATAACGTCTCATAAAGCCGGAAAACGCGACATAGTATATAGTAAAACAAATTTCGGAGAGCGGGAGTCATGCACACAAACATAACAAACAGAGTCATTCAACTTGCCGACCACGTAATAGCAACCGGCGACACCGTGCGTTCGGCTGCCGAGAAATTCGGGATAAGCAAAAGCACCGTGCATAAGGATTTGTCCGACCGACTGTTTTACATAGACCGAACCAAGTACACAAAAGTGCGTTCGGTTCTTGACAAAAATCTGTCCGAGCGGCACATTCGCGGCGGAATAGCCACAAAACGCAAGTATCGTTTAAAAAAGCAACGCGCCCAAACGGAAAACACGAACGAGCGCGGCTGAAATCTTAAGTATTAATTTTATTAGTCTTCGTACAAACGCGAAATAGGCATATCTGCGAATACGCTTTCGATTGCGCGGGAGAAGATGGGGGCAACCGAAATCTGTTCGATGAGGTCGCATTTCTTTTCTTCCGGCAGTTCGATAGTGTTGAGCATGTACACTTTTTTGATGACCGACGATTTAAGTCTTTCCATCGCGGGACCGGAGAGAACGGCGTGCGTGCAGCAGACATATACTTCCTTTGCTCCGCCCACTTCGACAAGCGCTTTTGCTCCCTGAGTGATGGTGCCTGCGGTATCGATCATATCGTCCAGCATAAGGCAGGTTTTGCCCTTGACGTCGCCGACAATGTTCATAACTTCCATTACGTTTGCTTTGGGACGACGCTTGTCCACGATTGCGAGCGTGGTGTTAAGCTTGGTTGCCATTGCGCGTGCGCGAGCCACAGAGCCGACGTCGGGGGAAACGACGACAAGGTTTTCGTCGTGAGCGAACGATTCGCCCGCAATATATTTAGCCAGCACGGAAAGACCGAGAAGGTTGTCCACCGGGATATCGAAAAATCCCTGAATCTGAGGTGCGTGCAGGTCCATGGTGAGAACTCTGTCCGCGCCCGCGGAAGTGATAAGGTCGGCAACCAGTTTTGCCGTTATCGGATCTCTTGCGCGTGCTTTTCTGTCCTGACGGGCATAGCCGAAGTAGGGCATAACCGCAGTTATTCTGCCTGCGGAAGCGCGGCGCATCGCGTCGATGATTACCAGAAGTTCGACAAGGTTGTCGTTGACGGGAGTAGACGTGGACTGGATGACGAATACGTCGCAACCGCGGACAGATTCGTTGATCTGAACGCTGGTTTCCCCGTCCGAGAACTTACCCACTACCATATCGCCCAGCGGCATGTGCAGTTCCTTTGCAATCTCCTGTGCGAGCGCTTTGTTGCCGTTACCGGCGAAAAGCTTGATTTTGTTTCCGTGCGCTATCATTATAAAGTGCCTCCAAAATTTTTATTACTTACCGAATAAGGCTTTTACAAGTAATTTTAATCCTTAGTATACTTGTTTCCCTGCCAATCGGGTTTTAATACTTGTCTCGAACGCGCTATGGCAAGCGCTTTTTCGTCCACGTTTTGCGTGACCACCGAACCCGCCGCGATAAAGCAGCCGTTCCCGAGAGTAACAGGCGCGACTATCGTTGAAGCCGAGCCGATGAATGCGCGGTCACCAACGCGCGTGGTGTGTTTATCTTTGCCGTCGTAGTTTGCAAATACTACTCCCGCCCCGACGTTACACTTTTTTCCCATAATTATGTCGCCGGCGTACGTCAGATGTCCCAGCTTACTGCCGTCGCCTATACGACAGTTTTTAAGCTCGACGAAATCGCCTATATGACAATTATCGCCGATTACGTTGTTTTTGCGAAGGTTGGCAAACGGACCCACAGTGGTGTTTTTACCTACGAAGCTGTGAACAAGCTTACTGCTTTCTATTTCCGCTCCCTCGTCTATTATGCAGTCCTCTATGCTGTTGCCTCGTTTAATACGGGCGTTATCTTTTATTACCGTTTTGCCGACGATATTGTTGTTCGGCCCTATAATGACGTTTGCGCCTATCGAAACTTCACAGCCTATAAACGTGGACGCGGAGTCCTCGAACTGAACGCCTCTGTTCATATGATAGGTGAGAATTCTGCCTTTTAAAACGTCGGCGATGAAACTTACCTGTTTGAAGCTGTATGCCGTGACAAAATCGTCCTCGTCGAAATAATAGGTTTTGTCGGTGTAAATTTTTTCGGCAGTTGCGATATAATCGGTTTTAAAAACAAAACCTCTGGTCATTCTCATGACGTTAAGGTTGTTGAGCCGAGCCGTTTCGACAGCCTCGCCGACTGTTTTTCGGGTAATAAGCGGGGTGTCGGAATACAAAACGACGGTGTATTCTTTTTGCATGTCGAGATAGTCGCGAATAAGTTCGGGCAAAGCAAGTTCGTCGTTGTTGTCTATGCAGACGAACGGCATATCGCACAAAGACAACGACACCCATTCGAGCATCGTTTTTCCGAGAATTTCTATATTCCCTACGCTTCCCATTTTGTCGTAGGAAGTTTTTAAGATTATGCCTTTACAACTATCCATAGCTTTTTAATTATATAGTTTAGTTCCGTATTTGTCAAGAATTTAACCGCTCGCTTTCGTTTTTTTTCGACTTTCTCAGCTTTTTGAAAAAATTTTGCACTTCTTCGAGGCATTCTTGTTCCATAATACCGCCGGAAACCTCACATCTATGATTGAAATTTTGATCGCAGGCAAGATTATAAACCGTGCCGCAGCATCCGAATCGCTTGTCGTACGCACCGAAAACAATGCGCGATATTCTTGCGTTTACGGCGGCTCCCGCACACATCACGCACGGCTCGAGAGTAACGTACATCGTGCAGCCTGTAAGGTTCCACCTTCCCAGTTTTTTCGAAGCCTTGCGAATTGCGAGAATTTCGGCGTGAGCGGTGGCATCGCCCGTTTTTTCGCGCTCGTTGTGCGCCCTGGCGATAATTTTGTCGTTCTCGTCCGCTATCACGCAGCCCACGGGAACGTCGCCGCCGGCAAGGCTTTTCAAGCTTTCTTTAATTGCCGTCCGTATGAATTTACGGTCGGTTTTTTCCGGGATATCGTTCATCGTAACATTATGAGCGGCAAATCGAGATTGCGCGCGTAATCCTCCGTTAAATTTTTTTCGCTTACCGGATGAGTAAGCTCGTCTTTCCCTATCTCTATCGTAAGCGCGGGAATTTTAAGTTTTTGTATACACCAGTCCTTGTAGCCGCCCGCGCTTGTTCCGCTGTCCGACACTATTTTATAGCGCAGTTTACGGTTAGCTTTTTCTGCCGTTTCGCGATATTTTTCGCTCGTTTCGGCGTCGCAGCGGAAGTCGTAATAAATCTCTCTGCCCTTTAAGTGATAGCTTACGGTAAGATCGGGCAGAACGGACAGTGTGAAGTCGCGTATTGCCTGCGTTTCCGGCTCGGAAAACGGACTTTTGCCGACGTAGTTCTCGCCTCCGGGAGAAAATACGTTTTTTATTCCTTCGCCCCATCCGGCGTCGAAATTTACGTTTAAGTCCACGCCGCGGGCATTAGCTTTATACAAACGTGCGTCGCCCTTGTAAACTGCAGGCGGCGGTTGCTTTCCGCATGCTATATCCGCTCCGTCGGGGTTTGCGCACGGGAGAAAATACAGCGTGCCTTCGCCTTTTTTAACGCGGGCGAGAGCGTATTCCGCCTGCATCAGAACGAGCGTCGCCGTGGCATGTTCGCGGGCGTGAACGGAACCGATTATTATAATCGTTTTTTTGCCGCACCCCATCCGAAGGCACAAAAGATCTTTTCCTTGCAGGCTTTTTCCTATAGGGAAAAGTTTTGCGCCCGCCCTTTCCAGTTTGCGGCAATTTTTTACAACTTCCGAATAGTCGCACATACGACTATTTATGCCCGGCAAGCGTTATTTGTGATAGGGCAGTCCTTCTGTTATAGTAAAAGCGCGGTAAATCTGCTCGGACAGCATAAGTCGCATAAGCTGGTGCGGAAAAGTCACTCTTCCGAACGAGAGGCGAAGATCGGCGCGCAAGCGTACACGCTCGTCCACCCCCTCGCTGCCGCCTATTACGAACGTCACGACCGGTTGCGTAAGATACGCTCTTTCCATATGCTCCGCAAGTTCTTCCGACGACAGCGTTTTGCCGCCTATGTCCAGCAAAATCACGTAGCCTTGTAACTTTGGCAGAATAAGGTCGCACTCGCGTTTTATTTCGTCGGGAGTCGGAAAATCTTTGATTTCGATAAAATTAAGTTCGGCAAAACGAGAAACGCGTTTTTTGTACTCCTCTATACCGCCTGCAAAAAACTTTTCCTTTATTTTGCCCACGCACACGACGTTGACTTTTTTCATCAGAACAATCCGCCGACAAACGTGAGAACGGTGTATGCGGCGGTGAGAACTATCGCCGCGATCAGAAACGCGTTATCTCGCAGCGTGGGGCGATAGCGTACGTCGCCCATTTCCCAGGCAGGCAGAACGTTTTCGTAATATTTTTGATTACCGGTTTTTAAAAACTCGGTGTAGTTTTTTACGTAATACGCCGCATAACGCTTTTTTATGGCGCGGATAAGAAGATATCCGAAACCTGCTGCGGCAGCAAAAAGCAACATGAGAAGCGACGGCTGATTTGTCATGACGTAGCTTAATATACTGCCTGTATTAAGCGATGAATATTCGCCTATAAAATCGAATACGACCGAAACGGCGTTGTTTGTAAAATGCACGATACACGCAGGGATAACCGACCGCGTGGTAAGCACGAGGTAGGTAAGCAGCATGCCCATAAGCGCCGTGTAGAAGGTCTGCGAAATGTACTGGTGGAAAAGTCCGAACGCTATGCCGCCGATAAGCACTGTCTGCCACTTGGAAAACGAGCAGCGCATTGCGGTTAAAAATATTCCTCGGTTGGCAAATTCTTCGCATATCGCAGGCAGAACGGCGGTAAGGAACAGCATTAAAAGAAGGTGCCACAAATGAAATTTTTCGGGCATGGCGGTAGAACTCGATCCGTCGAAGCCGAACAAAAGCAGAATTACCTGCCAGACATAGGACACGTACATGGTGAGAATAAGCGCGCATATGCCCAGAAGAAAGGCAAGCAGATAAATCACGGGATCGGTTTTGCGGAAGTTTGACATGTAAAAAACTTCTTTGGTCGACTTTTTAAGATAAAACTTGTACACAAGGAACGGCACGACTAAAAGCGTGACTATCTGCGCCAGAAAATCGAAAATAACGTCCGACACGATATCTTCGGTTGCGGCGTCCATATCCGGCAGCCAATCGAACACAAACTGCATGAAGACTCTCGACAAAAACAAGCCCAGCGAAGTAAGAAACGCCACAAATCCCGCGGCGCGGTACGCCTTTTGTCTTTCGTCCAACACGATTTCTCTTTTCATAGTCTCTTGTTTTTCTCCATTCATAGTCCTGCAATGCCTCCTATAAGCGAAAAAGTCCACATAACTCCGCAAATAACGAGTGCTGTTATGCACGGTGCTTTCCCTCCGCTTTCTCTGTCAAATTCATATTCGAAAGCCGGTTGTTTTTCACCTGCGGCTTTACCTGCGAAAAATATTATTGCCACGCCGGCAACCGCCAATAACAGCGTTATCGGCACCGACAAAGCGGGATTGTTCAGCAGCACGCTGCTTTGCCCCTCGGGCGGTTTTATTATGCTCCAATCGACGTAATTCAAGCCTATTGCCGCCGCATTGCTGAGCGCATGAATAAGCGACGGAACAACGACGTTTTCGGTGCGCAAAAACGTATATGCGCATGCGCAGCCGAGCATAAACTGATACACCGTTTGTTGCGGACTCATGTGCATAAGAGCAAAACATATGCCGGACAAAAGCACGGTGACAATAAGACCGTGACGGCGACGAAATTCGTTCGTAAGCGCATTACGAAACACCGTTTCTTCGACGACGGGAGCCACTAACACCGTTACAATAAGACACAAAACAAGGTCGAGCGTACCGTTTACGGATATCACGGCTCCGTTATACCCTATTGCTTCCAGCGCAAGCGCAAACCACTCTCCCATCCACGAAAAGCAGCAAAGGCACACCGCGGCGGTAAGCACCGAAAGCAATACGTCCTTACACCATCCCGCAGCCGATTTTTTTGCGGGAGCTGTAAGCCGGGGCTTGGTTACGAAAATCGCCGCGACGAATGCGCCCTGCAAAAAAAACATCGCAACTATATTCCATGTCGAATAGCGCGGTAATTCTGCCGCCGAG